>JAKMGS010000028.1:0-8712 GCA_022424815.1 Schleiferiaceae bacterium
CTTAAGCGAGACGCTCAACTAGGTTTGCCAAACGCGCAGAGTACCCTGCTTCGTTGTCGTACCAACCTAGTACTTTAACCAAGTTTCCTTTTGCTGAAGTAACGCCAGCATCGAAGATACAGCTGTGCTTATCGCCAACGATATCAGAGCTTACGATTGGGTCTTCAGTATACATGAGGATGCCTTTCAATGGACCTTCGGCAGCTTCTTTCATTGCATCGTTAACCTCCTCTGCAGTTACCTCGCGCTTTAACTGAACGGTTAAGTCAGTAGCTGAACCGGTGATGGTAGGAACACGCATGGCATATCCGTCTAGTTTGCCTTTCAACTGTGGCAATACCAAAGCAACTGCTTTTGCTGCACCCGTTGAAGTAGGGATCATGTTTACGGCTGCTGCACGAGCACGACGCTTGTCAGAGTGTGGCGCATCTTGGATACGCTGGTCAGAAGTATATGCGTGGATCGTACACATGAAACCGCTTTCGATTCCGAACTTCTCGTCTAATACTTTCGCCATTGGAGACAAACAGTTGGTTGTACAAGAAGCGTTACTTACCATGGTATCGTCAGCAGTCAATTCGCCGTCGTTTACTCCCAAAACGATTGTTTTGATATCGCCTGATGCTGGAGCACTTAGCGCTACTTTTTTAGCACCAGCTTTGATATGCTTACCCATACCTTCTGCATCACGGAAGAAACCTGTAGATTCGATCACTACGTCGATACCTAGCTCTGCCCAAGGCAAGGTTTCAGGATCGCGCTGAGCATAAACAGTTATTTCCTTACCGTTAACGATCAAGCTGTTTTGAGTATATGCTACGGTTCCGTTGAAACGACCGTGTGCACTATCGTACTTTAATAGATGCGCAAGCATATCTACTGCAGTCAAGTCGTTGATGGCAACGATCTCTACTTTGTCGCTTTCGATGAGATTGCGAAATGTTAAGCGTCCGATACGGCCAAAGCCGTTAATGGCAATTTTTGTGCTCATAATAGTTGTTTGAGTTATGTGGCTAGAATTTTAGCAATGGTTAGCATTTCCTCATCCAATTCGGTGGCTTTAGAAATGGCGTCTTCTAATGACGTGAAAACGACTTTTTGATTGATCATGCCTGCCATGACTTTTTGTTTGCCTTCCAGCAATCCGTTTACGGCATAATGACCTAATACTGATGCTAATACACGGTCATTCGTCGATGGAGATCCCCCGCGCTGTGTGTGCCCTAAAGTGGTCACTTTCACATCCATTTCGGGGAATTCGTTGCGAATAGCAGTGGCGATTTCGAAAATATCACCAAGGTGGTTGCCTTCAGCGACCATGATGATATTCGAGGTTTTCTTCGAGGCTTGTGCCGACTTTAAGTCCGAAAAAAGTTCTTCATAAGTCGCTTTCTTCTCTGGCAAAATGATGCTTAAAGCACCTGTCGCTAAACCAGTAGAAGAGGCAATGTAGCCTGTATCGCGACCCATTACTTCCACAAGGAACAGTCGATTGTGCGAAGAAGCCGTATCACGGATTTTATCAACGCTTTCAATGACGGTATTGGTGGCGGTGTCGTAACCAATGGTAAAATCGGTCCCAAAAAGGTCATTATCAATGGTCCCTGGGACCCCAATAACCTTAATGCCATGCTCATCGGCCAATTTCAATGCCCCAGTAAAAGACCCATCTCCACCAATGACTACGAGAGCATCGATATCGCGATCCTTTAAATTTTGGGCTGCTTTGGTACGACCTTCAGGCGTTCTGAATTCTTGGGAACGAGCACTTTTTAGAAATGTACCCCCTTGTGCCAGGATGTGCTTAACGCTTGCGGTGTTCAATTCGACAAGGTCATTTTCGATCATCCCCTCGTACCCGCGGTACACCCCATAGACGCGTTTGCCGTGGTACAATGCGGTTCTAGTTACCGCACGAATAGCCGCATTCATTCCGGGAGCATCACCCCCAGAAGTAAGTATCGCGATATTTTTAATCTCTTGAGACATGCTGCAAATGTAATAACTAAGTGTAAAAGTTACACTTATTAATTAATTAGCTTTATATTTAAAGGCCTTGGATTTTACCTAAATACAGAATTGAACCGCCTATGTCTCTACAAATTGAGTTTGCCCCTAACATAAGTGTCGATTGTGTCATCTTCGGATTTGATGGAGAAAACCTCAATGTTTTGCTCATCGAAGAGAAGGATATTGGTCAAGGCTTACTGCGCAAACGATTGCCCGGAGATTTAATTCTTCGTGGTGAAGGTTTAGACGCGGCTGCGGACCGAGTATTATGGGAGTTGGCCAGTCTACAAAACGTAACCATGAGGCAATTTCACACTTTTGGAGAGCCGGATCGTGTAAACGACCCAAAGGATAAAAAGTGGTTGGAATTATATCGTAAAAATCCAGATGAGCGGGTTATCACCGTGGCGTATTATGCATTGGTTAAAATGACAGATTTTAGCCCAAATCCTGCTTCATTTGCAGGCGAAGCGTTATGGCAAGACATCGAAGAAGTACCGGAATTAGCTTTTGATCACAATGAGATTGTGGAGGTAGCGCTTTGGAAACTGCAGCGACATTTTGAGCTGAACAAGAGCGGGTATGAGTTATTGCCGCCAAAGTTCACCCTCAATCAGTTGCAACAGTTGCATGAGGCGATCACGCAAGAAGAATTGGACAAGAGAAACTTCCGTAAAAAAGTTGTTCGTGAAAAGCTCGTTGAGGCGACCGATGAAAAGCAAGAAGGCGTCCTGCACAAACCGGCCCGTTTGTATAGAATTAAAAAATCTAAACAGGATTAAGGGCTATTTCTAGTCTTTTGGGTTAAAAAGTGGGCGGATTTCGTTAACACACCCTCGAACACTCCTTCGACGGAATAAGGTTAAAGTGTACTTTTGACATTATAACCTTTTACACAAGCCATCAAATGAAGATTGTTTCAAGATTTTTGACGATCTGCCTAGCGGTTTTGAGCGGTTCTGTTGCCTTGGCACAACAGGTAAGTGGTACTGTCTTTGACGAGTACAACGAGCCATTGCCATCGGTTGCAATTACTGTTGAAAACGGTGGAGGCACGATGACTGACTTTAACGGTCAGTACAACCTCTCTTTGGGAAACGGCACGTATAATATTACCTATTCATTTGTAGGGTACGAGCCGGCAACCAAATCAGTAAACGTAAACGGCAACAAAGTGGTCAACGTGACCCTTAAGCCTTCCAAGACCCAGCTCGATGAAGTGGTTGTGGTTGGATACGGTGTTGCACGTAAAAGAGATTTGACCGGCTCGGTAGTCTCTTTGAAGACGAAAGAATTAACGGATATTCCAACCCCCTCTTTTGAGAATGCCATTCAAGGTAAGGCTGCGGGTGTACAGGTCATCACAGGTTCTGGTATTGCCGGTTCTGGTTCGATGGTTCGTGTGCGCGGTGTGGCCTCGATTTCGGCGGGTGGTGATCCACTATATGTTGTAGACGGTATTCCTATTACCCAAGACTACTTCTTGAACGGTAACCGCGGTGGTTTCAATACGAACCCATTGGCAACGATTAACCCAAACGATATTGAATCTGTGGAGATCCTGAAGGATGCAGCAGCTACCGGTATCTACGGATCACGTGGTTCTAACGGGGTAGTACTGATCACCACAAAGAGAGGCAAGAGCAACAAATTGACCTATAACTTCTCTTCTCGTATTGGTGCAAGCGGTCCTACGGCGCTTCCTAACATGACCACTAAAGACGAATACCTTCAGTTGTATGAAGAGGCTTGGGTAAACGACGGTAATGTTGGCGTACCTCAGCTTCCGGGTAATCGTGTAAGCTGGGCAGAGGCTCAAGCATTTGAAGGAACGGATTGGGTACAAGAGACTATTCGTACAGGTATTAAGCAAGGCTATGATTTCTCTGCTTCCAAAGGATTTAACGGAGGGAACTTCTACGCTGGCTTGAGTTATTCAGATAATCACAGCTACCTCCAGGGGAACTCGTACGAGCGTATTTCTGGACGATTTAATGTGGACTACAACCTTGCGAGCAACCTTAAACTAGGCCTTAGTACATCTATATCGCGTGGTGTGAACAATCGTATTGACGCTGCTTGGTCAGGAGGATTTGGTGAAGCCATGTCTCGTGCCCTTCCTATTTATCCTATTTATTACGCGGAAGACGAATACGACGATAACGGAAACGTTGTGGCGCGTACGGGTGATTACTGGTTGAAAGGTGGCGTAAGCTTGAACCCAGTAGCGCAACGCGACTTGAAAGATTGGACGGCCATTGAGGACCGCACCATCAACAACTTGACATTGGATTACAAGTTAAGCGACGCATGGACCTTGCGCGGTCAAGGGGCTTTTGATTACATGCATTTTGAAGATCATATTTGGGAAAAACCAGGATATGACCCAACATACAAGGATTCAGACGGTAATTTGCTGGGCCGTGCGAACATGTACACTTATAATGTATCTAACGCTTCTGGTAATGCCACGGCCAATTACATAAAGGACCTCGGCGAAGACCACCACTTCAATTGGTTGATCGGTTCGGAGTACCAGTACAATCGCATCATTCGTTGGGACGGCTATTACGATAGTGAAGCTACGGGCCAAATCCGTGAGACCGGCCAGTGGGTGAATGACCCACGCAGCTACATGGAGGAATATGCTTTTGCTTCTGCCTTTACTCGTTTGAATTACAATTACCAAGGCAAGTACTACGCAGAAGCGTTGATCCGTCGTGACGGTTCTTCAAAGTTTGGACCGAACAATAAGTATGGTAACTTCCCAGCAGCTTCTGTAGGTTGGATCATCTCTGAAGAAGATTTCATGGCCAATTTGCCACACGTGAACTACTTGAAGTTGAAGACATCAGTAGGTAAGAATGGTAACTCTGCCATTCCATCGTACCAGTGGTTCGGATACTACAATGTGGCTAACAACGGATATGCGGGACAAACCTACCGCTACCCGGTCATTCGTGAAAACGCTAACCTTCGCTGGGAAACCTCTACTACTTATGATATAGGATTGGAATACGGGTTCTTCCAAGACCGTATCTCAGGGGAATTAGCTTGGTACCGCAAGGAAACGAACGACATGTTGCTGAACGTAACGCTTCAGGGTTCTACCGGATTTGGTTCTTGGTGGGATAACGTAGGTAGCGTATACAACACGGGTGTGGAGTTCGCAATTAAGTCTAGAAACATTGTCACGGACAACTTCACTTGGACTACGGACTTCAACGTGGCGCGCAACTACAATGAAATCACTTCGATCGGTAGCTACTCTCCGGATGCGGTAAGTGGGGGAACGAACGATACGCGTGTAGTAGTGGGAATGCCTATTGGTACGAACTACCTCGTGCGCTTTAGTCACGTAGACCCAACCAATGGTTTGCCGGTATACCTGACTAAGGACGGTGAAGAAACCTACACTTGGGACCTCCAAGATCGTGTGGCTGTAGGAAATGTTATGCCAGATGCCATCGGCGGTTTGACCAACACCTTCAACTACAAAAACCTTGAATTTAGTTTCTTGTGGGTATTCACCATCGGTGGAGATATCTACGACAGCTCTTCGAAGCGTCAGATGGGTGTTGTGACGGATTGGAACATGCGTACAGATTTGTTCGACCGTTGGCAGCAACCAGGCGATCAAGCGACCTACCCTCGTTTGAGCCGCGATTACCGCACTTACGGGGCGAATACTGAATGGATCAACACCAACCTGTGGTTGCACGACGGAACATATGCTCGTTTGCGTAACGTGAAGTTGACCTATACAGTACCACAAGAGAAGTTGAAGTTTGTCAAGGGCATGAGCATCAACGTGACGGGTACGAACTTGATTACATTGACAGAATTCATCGGACTGGATCCGGAAATCGCTCGTGATTTCGAGAATGCCACTGACCGTAACATGTCTCCGAACATTACCTACTTGACCCCTCCACAGGAGAAGACGTTCAACGTAGGTGTTAATATTAACTTTTAATCTCCCGCATCATGAAAAAGATAGCAGCATTTTTAGCCATAGCAGCACTTGCGATCGGGACTTCTTCTTGTGAGAAGATCTTGGATTTCCAAGCAAATACAGATAGCCAAATCCCAGCAGATTCCGCTATTCTCACGATCAGCGACGCGCAAGAGTTGTTGGTCAGTGTATACGATGTCGCCGCAAATACCTACGGTGGATGGATGCAAAACATCCCTGAGGTTATGGCGGATAACGTAGCAGATCCGCTGGGATTGAATGGGGAGTACGCACAGATTTGGCGTTGGACTTCGTCGTTCTTTAACGGATCATTTGGCGGTCAATACCGCGATGCCTACATCGCGATTTACCGCGCCAACACCTTGTTGGAAGAGGTAGCGGATCTCGAAGGCGCAACACCGGATGCGGTACAACGCATTTCGGCAGAGGCCAAATTCATCCGTGCCATTTCACACTTCCACGTGGTGCGTATTTGGGCGATGCCTTATGGACATACTGCAGATAATAGCCACTTGGGTATTCCTCTGAAGATTAGTGCAGACCAAACGCCTCAGATGCGTGCGACTGTGGCGGATGTATATGCCTCCATTGTTCAAGACCTCTTGGATGCGGAAGCAGATCTCCCTACTGAGAACGGTATCTTTGCCAACCAGATGGCAGCGAAGGCGATGTTGGCAAAGGTGTACCTAGAAATGGGTGAATTTGCCGATGCCAAAGCCAAAGCTGGTGAGGTGGTCAACTCAGGCAACTACATGCTAGAACAAGATTTGACCAAGCGTTTCAGCGACCACCAAAACGACAATTTGCCGGCAGAATTCATCTTCACTTTGGTGAGCACCAACGAAAGCACGGCGACGGATACGATTGTAGACGAGCGTGGTACGGGCTATGTATGGCACTACCGCTCGGACGATCCAAACGCCAACCCGGCATTGAAATCAAGCCAGGATATGTATGTGGCAGCGACCAGCGATACCAGCGACCTCCGCGGTCAATTGTGGTACGAGGCGCGCAATGTGGGTTCGCCGGATGAGTTCTACGTAGTCAGCAAGTTCAACTCGAGCTTCCTCGACGCGCCACTACTGCACTTGACTGAGATGTACCTGATCTATGCAGAGTGTAATGTTCGATTGAACGGCGACTCTGACGACAGCGGTTTGGCCTTGATCAACGCCTTGCGTCAACGCGCAGGTTTAACAGATTTGAGCAGCCTTACGCTGAATGATGTGATGCGCGAGCGTCGCTTGGAGATGGCTTTTGAGGGGGACCGATTATTCCAGCTCAAGCGCCAAGGCGTTCAAGGAGAAATTCAAAAAATCCGCGGGGTGGATTGGGATTGTCCAGGAATGATCCTCCAATTCCCGAACTTTGAGGGAACCGCCCAAGGTTTTGTGTATAACGAAGAAGGAGGCTGCAACTAAGCAGTAAAGCCATATGAAAACAAGAATTCTAACCCTTTTAACAGCGTCGCTACTTGCCTTCACGGCTTGTAAGCCTGAGGTGGGGCCAATTGGACCCGCATACGAAGCCGGCGCAGGAATCATTGGAACCTGGGAACTCTCAGGAGCCGACCAAACAGATTTGAGCTTGCCCGTTCCGGAAACCCGTGATATCTCGGATTTCTACACAAACAGCTCGGACAAATGGGTCGTGCAGTTCAATGAAGACAGTACTTATTCCGTGAACTCGGCAGGACCTGGCTTCAATGTATTTGGGACCTCAGGTACATGGCGCTATAACTCGCCACAGTACCCGTCAGAACTACACTTGACGGAAGATACGGTGACCACGGTTCTTCCACTAGGCAATATGCCTCGTACCATCGATCAAAACGTTGTCTTCGTGTACGATCGTGTTCGTTGTGATAAGCCTAGCGTTTCGTACAAATTGACATTCACTCGTAAATAAGCCCACAATGAAAAAGAGTATCACCCTATTTGCATTGACCTTGGGCGTCGTAGCGAACGCTCAGATTTCCACTGTGCCTGATGAAAACATCGACCCAGCGGATTCTTTGGAAATCATTTTTGATCCGGCCGGTTTGGACCTGTCGGACGAACCACAAGATTTGTTGCAGCAGGCTATTGACGCCGGCGAAGATGTGTACTTGTGGACTTGGAAACCTGGAGAGCACCCGGACGGTCACCCGCTCGTGAACGGAACGGGTTCTGCCCCATGGAAAAACTCGAACGAAGCGTTGAAATTCACGCCAAATGCCGACGGAACCTTCTCTTTCAAGATGGTCCCAACACTTTGGTACGAAGTAGATGCTGCGACTGTGTACAGCGAGGACATCCACTTCTTGGTGAAGGCTAAAGACGGTGGTGGTTACGGCGATCCTGATGTGAAAACACCGGATCAAGTGATCAACATCGATCCACCAGCCACCGAGCGCAATTCATTCTACCACTTCCCGAACAAGGTAATGGCAGACGATATTGTGGCCTTGCGTTACGAGAATTGGAGAGAGGACAAGGCTAGCATGCAAAACCTCGCAGAGGACGATTGTTATGTATATGCCAAGGTGATTTTCACCGACGGTACCTTCAGCCAGATTGAGAACACCTTCAACGTGGGTACCAACCCAAAATTGAAGATGAACTACATTGGCGATGGCAACTTTGAGATGCTCATTGTGCCTACAGAGCATTTTAACCTCAACCCAATGAAGGAGGTAGATTACCTGGAATTTATCGCAATGCGTAAAAACTTTGCGAGCGGTGCAG
>JAKMGS010000028.1:8722-16594 GCA_022424815.1 Schleiferiaceae bacterium
TCTTTACAGTGCCAGCCAATAAGACGATTGATTACCTCGAATTCATTGCCATGAAGAAGGTGTTTGCCACCGGCGCGGATCGCGTGACCGAGGCGGTAAACGTCCAGATTGAGTGCCAATAATTCTGGGAACGTCGTAACTCATGAACCCGGCCTCGTGCCGGGTTTTTTGAACACACTCGAAAACTACAAAGCATGCAACAAAAACCTAGACTTAGTTTTTGGCAGATCTGGAATATGAGCTTTGGCTTCTTGGGGATCCAATTCGGTTACGCCCTGCAAAGCGGTTTCATGACGCGCGTATTTGAAACCTTAGGTGCCGATGAACATAGCCTGCCTCTACTCTGGTTGGCGGCGCCTCTGACCGGACTCATTGTCCAGCCTATAATTGGTCAGATGAGCGATAATACGTGGCACTCACGCTGGGGCCGTCGCCGTCCGTTCTTTTTAATTGGTGCTATTCTTGCCTCCATTACGTTGTTTTTCATTCCTCATAGCGGTGTACTTTGGATGGCTGCAGGCGGGTTATGGATACTCGATGCGTCCATGAACATTTCCATGGAGCCGTTCCGCGCCTTAGTCGCTGACAAACTCCCGGACAGCCAGCGCTCTTTTGGTTTCGTGGTACAGACGCTGATCATCGGGATCAGCACCTGGGTAGCGTCTAACCTCCCCCTGTTCGTCTCGAAACTTGGGGTGAGCAATGAGGCCGATCCGGGCGTAGTCCCTATGTCAGTTCAAGTGGCCTTTGCTGTTGGCGCCATGGTTTTTATCCTGTCCATTCTGTACACAGTATTTACCACTGACGAATACCCGCCGGAAGACCTCGAAGCTTTTCGCGCAGAACGAGCGCAGAGCGCAGGCTTGTTAAACACACTCAAGGAAGTAGTCAAAAACATCTCTGAAATGCCGCTGACCATGCGCAAATTAGGGGTGGTCCAATTCTTTTCTTGGTTCGCTTTCTTTACCATGTGGTCTATGGCTAACCCTGGCCTCACCGACCACGTCTTCGATGCTCCTAAACCCGAAGCCATCGAGTATGCCACGAGCACGCCGGAGGCTATTGAAGTCTATAAGTTGGCCGATAAAGCCTTCAACGATGCCTCGAACCAAGTGGGCTCCTATATGGGCTACTACGGGTTGAGTTCCATGGCCTTTGCCTTGCTGCTCACCTTATGGACCTCACGTCGTCGCATCAACCGCAAGTATGTGCACATGGCCTCACTTTTCGCTGGTGCCTACGGATTCTGTACTATGTATTTTGCTAACGAACCGTCCGACCTCGGTCTGAGTTTCGTGCTCATCGGCTTCAGCTGGGGATCCATCCTCTCTATGCCGTACGCCATGTTGAGCTCGGCCATCGATCCAAACCGCATGGGCGTTTACATGGGAATCTTTAATATGTTTATTGTACTCCCACAAATCGTGGCGGCCTTTGCCATCACCCCGTTGTACAAGAACATATTCGGTGATGCGCCTATTAATGCAATGCTTTTGGCGGGTTCCGCACTTGTGTTGGCTGCTCTCGCCAACCTGCTCATCACTAACATAAAGGTCATGACCTACGTGCCGGAAGGCGAAGCATAACCTCAATAAAAAAGGCGCCCGCAGGGCGCCTTTTTATGATTAAATGGCTCGTTTTTTCCGGAATTCCCGTGGCGAACATCCCTTGATTTTCAGGAAGGCTCGGTTGAAGGAAGAGCTGGAGTTAAACCCACTCTCATCGGCTACTTCCGTCATGGCTTTGTTGGTATTGATCAACAAGTTTGAGGCGACGGTGGTGCGCAATTGCATGAGGTAATCTACAAAGGTCAGGCCCGAGGTCTGACGGAACCAGCGGCTGAAGCTCTGTTCGGTCATACTGGCTACATCGGCGATCTCGCTGAGGGTGATGGTGCCTTGGTAGTGGTCTTGAATGTATTTCGAAACGCGCTCCATACGTTGGCTGATCTTTTGGCTCATCACATTGGAATAGGCGCTGTTGGTCGAGACGGTGTTGAATTCCGGCCGCTCGGCAATCATGGCCATGAGGTTGAAGAAGGCGCCGATGCTTCGGAGCGGGTCATTGCCTACGATTGTTTCGAAGGCGTGGTGTTCTTTGTCGTTGAGTACGCCCAGATCAATACCGAAGCTCATGGCTTTGAAGAGGCGTCGAAGGGCGGAACTTTCTTTGAAGGAATTAAGCCACTCTTGAGTGAATTGGAGCCCCCAACATTCCTTTTCCATGACCACATCTTCCTCGTCTGTGCTGACGAAGTTGTGGGGAAGGTAAGGACCCAACAGGAAGGCCATACCAGGGCGGAACTCCACAGTTTTGTTCCCGATGAAAGCGATGCCTTCACCTTTGACGATGTAGGTGATTTCAATTTCAGGGTGGTAGTGCCAATAGTCGTCGAAAATGCTTTGCTTGAGGACATAGCTGTTATAGCTGCGGTCCTGTTCGGCAATGCGGATATTTTCAATGGTGGCTTTCACGCTACAATAATTCTATAATTTGGGCTTCCCAGGGCTCATATTCGTTCTTCTCCTGCTCAAACTGGTTGGTGTACGTTCGTCGCTGGTTGGAAGCATTAATGACTAATCGCCACCTTCCTTGTTCCGAGGTGATCCAGAGCACGTACCAACCGTCTTTGGGAACGGCCTGCATGATGCTGGTTTTGCCCCGGAGTTTGCGGGAAGCGCCCAATTCTTGACACAAATCTAATAAATCTCCGCCTATTTTGTCAAAATCAGGGAACTCTCCTTCGAATCCAGGCATGTCCTCTCGAATGGCGCCATGATCCCGATGCCCACTGAGGCCCAATTCCGTTCCGTAGTACAATACCGGTATTCCTCGCATGACGTACAAGAGGGTCAGTGCGCTTTTGAGTTTGATGGTGTCTTGGCCGAATTGGCCCAAAAACCTCCCATCGTCATGGTTGTCCAAAAAGATGATCAGGTCTTCAGGATGCTCATACAAATAGTCGCTCACCAATCGGTAATACAACTCTCCGGCGCCGGTATTCCATCCAAATTGCTCATGCTCCACCGCGCTGTACATCTTGTGAATAGCGCGCCATAGGGTAAAGTCCGTCACCGCATCATTAAGAGAAAAATGCCCCTCGTACATCTTATTAGGAGCGAAGTAGGCCTGGGACGCTTCGCTGTAGGACCAAGTCTCTCCAAAGATGAAAATGTTGGGGTAGAGGCGCTTGAGTAATTGGTTCATCTTCCGCAAAAATATCCGGTCCGAAAACGCATAGGTATCGCAGCGCAAGGCGTCCACTTCAAACATCTCGATGTACCACAGTGTCGAATAGCGCAAGTACGATGCGGTCAACGGATGGCGTTGGTCGAGATCCGGCATCGCTCCTGCAAACCAACCGTGCTCAAAGGCCTGTTTATCCTCCGCCAAAGCATGCGGGTCGGCCAAAGCGGAAAACCTAAAATTTGAATAGGGAATGCTCCCGTCTGGATTGAAATGCACCATGCCGGAATCTGGCAAATTGCGGTGTACATAATGCTCGATACCCCAATGATTGTACACGATATCCATAACGTGCTTCATCTCTCTTCGATGAAGTTCTGTGGCCAATTCCCTCAACGCATCATCCCCACCGTACCTAGGATCCACGCGATAATGGTCGGTGATGGCATATCCGTGGTAGCTGTCGCGCTCCATGTCGTTTTCCAACACCGGATTGATCCAAAGCGCCGTAGCCCCCAAGCGCTCAATATAATCGAGCCCCATCTGAATTCCTTTCAAATCCCCGCCATGACGGGCATAGGGCGCTGAACGATCCACCCCGCGCTCTCGCATGCTCGGCACATCGTCGTTGGAAGGGTCGCCGTTGTGGAACCTGTCCGGGGTAATCAAGTACACCAAATCCTGGTCGCTCAATCCCTGCGGCTGGTGGCCACTGCGCTCAAGGAGCGGGAAGAAAAAATCCTTGGAACCGAGGGTAATGTTGAAACCTGCTTCCTTAAAATCCGTTCGGACCCACAGCTTGACCAATGCATAGCGGTCGCCGTAATGTGTGGTTTGGAGCACCTTACCCACCGGTTTTTCAACCTCAGCCGCCCACTTCAAAAGCCCCTCGCCCTGCAGCAAAATCTCCACCGTATCTAAGGGGTGGTCGATCCACCAGTTCGGTGGGTCCATACGCTGCACCGTTTGCCCTTTTATAGAATTCAGGCAACTTGCTGAAAGCAGGAGCATTAGGGTGAAAAGTGCGGATTTCTTCATTTCGTGCGTAATTATGCAATAATATGGTTAAAAACCGATAGAATTGGCCCCTGTTCCTCGTTGAACAAGTCTTAAATTTGAAAGGTACTGCGTACACTAATTACTAACCAATCTCATATACTATGAAAAAACTTTACGCAATTGCAGCTGCTTTATGCTTCGGTGTAGCAGCATTTGCACAGAACCACAGCGTTACGTTCCAGGTAGACCTAGGGTCGACTGCAGCGAACTCTAATGGTGTGCATGTTGCCGGTTCTTTCCAGAGCTGGTCTCCTAGTACAACTTCAATGTCTCAGGTAGGGTCTACTTCGGTATACTCTGTAACAGTTTCTGTTCCTGCGGGCCAATTGGAGTACAAATTCCTAAACGGTAATGCATGGGGCGACGACGAAAGCGTTCCTGCGCCTATCCAAGTGGGTACGAACGGAAACAGCAACCGCTGGGCAGTAATCTCTTCAGATACTACTCTTCCTGCGGTATTGTTTGCAGGTGCAGCTCCTGCTGGACAAAAAGCGATCCAATTCAAAATAGACTACTCTTTGCAGACGTTGAGCGCTGATTCGGCTCACGTTGCAGGTAGCTTCCAAGGATGGGATCCAGCAAAATCACAGCTTGTAAACTTCGACGGTGTACACCGCTACATCGCGTATGTGAACAAGACAGATTCTCTGTACTTCAAGTTCTTGAATGGTAACGGATGGAGCGCTGTTGAGGCGGTTCCTTCAGCTTGTCAGGCTTCAAGTGCAGGTATCAGCCAAGGCGATAATCGTTACTATACGGATACTGTAAGCGGTATCTATGAAGTATGTTACAGCCAATGTGGTCCGTGTACTGTTGTGCCTACCTACGACATCACAGTGAATGTTGATGTTAGCTCAATCGCAGCGTGTGGTACTGTAGATTCAGTATCGTTGGCAGGTCCAATCAACGGTTGGGGCGGCGAGACTATGGCTGATCCTGATGGTGATGGCATCTGGTCTATCACTTACTACGATGTAGATTCAGGTGATTTCACGTTCAAAGCGCGCTACCACGAAAATGGAAACACCAACTGGGAAGGCGGTGGTAATAAGGTCATCACTGTAAGTTCAGATTCAACTGTGGCAACACGTTGTTTTGGTAACGATACTTACGGACCTTGTCCTACAGTTCCAGCAACAGCTGATGTAACGTTCATCGTTGACTTTACACAAGCGTCTTACACTCCAGCGGATACCATCTACTTGATGGGTAACTTCACACAGTGGGATGCAAATGCAATAGCTATGACTCCTCATACTACTGCGGGTCAGTACATCGGAACAGTTCCTAGCTTCTGTCCTGGAACGATGGAGTACCGTTTCTCAAATGGTGATCCAACAGATGTAAGCAACCATGAGCCGGTAGATGCTGATTGTGGTGTAGATAATGGTGTAGGTTCTTACAACCGCTTCTTCGCCCGTACAGGTTCTGCGGATACCTTGCGTCACACTTACGGTACTTGTTCATTCGTAGGTATCGAAGAAGGTACGTTGGATTTCGTAACGGTTCGTCCTAACCCAATGACTGAGAGCGCAACAATCGGTCTAGGATTGAATGACCTTTACACTTTACGTGTAATGGACATCACTGGTCGCGTAGTCGCTGGATTCGACAACGTACAAGGCGATGTAGAACTCGTTCGCAATAACATGGTGAGCGGTTTGTACTTCGTTAATGTTGCCAACAGCAAAGGCGATGTGAAAACTATGAAGGTAGTTGTAGAGTAATCTGCAAATTCTCCACAAAACAAAGCCCCCGGTGCGGAAGCACCGGGGGCTTTTTCGTTGTTTTAATTTTGGCCTTACGCTCGTGTAACGAGGCCGTGCTCGACGGCAAATCTGACCAAACCAGCCGTATTCACCATACCCAATTTGTTGAGGATGTTTTGGCGGTGATTATCAATGGTTCGTTTTGAAAGGAAGAGTTTCTTGGCGATTTGATCATTGGTTAATTGGTCACAGATCATTCCAACAATTTCTTTTTCGCGCTTGCTGAGCTTTGCCACACCTGGGTGCTCTTTACCAATGTTTAGAAGGTTTTTACCCAAAATGCATTTCTCAATCAACGCATTGGCTAAGTGCTCGGTGAAGAACAAGCCTCCCTTGGCAATAGTGGCGATGGCGTGTACCAATGATTTGGCATCAATAGTCTTTAGCACATAACCGCGCGCCCCTGCTTTGAGCATTTCTTGCGCATTTTCAGCACTGTTCGCACTGGACAGTGTAAGCACACGTAGTTGCGGGTAGTCTGAAAGAATTTGACGGCACAAGGTCGCTCCGTCGATCTCGCTGAGTTCGTAATCAATGATGATGAGATCGTAATCGTCGGCGCGAAGCATATACTTCGCCTCGGCACTGGTGTTGGCCTCGGTAATGCTGAAGTTAATGTCCGTAAAATCCCCTTTCTCCAACATGGTTTTGATGCCATTTCGGACAATGGGTTGATCGTCGATGATGAGAATCCGAATATAGGATGGATCCATGGTGTTGTGTGTAAGCGTGAGCGAAAGATACTAATTCCTAGTATTTTAAAGCTATGGCCCCCAATTTTCTCAAAACCTCCCTTTCTTGACCTATTTCGTGGTTATACCTTATTAACAGGGGTTGTTAATTAAATTATTGCCTATATTTGCAGAAACTTTTTGGACTGCAAAAGGGGGGCTTCGGGCCCCTCTTTTATTGAATACCACTCATGGATCAGCACAAAATTGAAGAAATCGCACTTGCGGCCACAGAAGCAAACGACGCCTTTTTGGTCGAGGTTGAGCTTAAGCCCAATAATGTGATTGTAGTGTATGCCGATGCCGACACAGGGTTGTCGATCGATCAGATCAAAATGATCAATCGCAAGATTGAAGCGGAATTGGACCGAGATTTGGAAGATTTCAATCTAACCGTGAGTAGCCCTGATTTGAACAAGCCGCTCAAGATTTGGCGCCAGTACAAAAAGAATGTGGGACGCACATTGAAGGTGAAATTCCAGGACCGTCAAGCCGAAGGAGATTTGGTAGAGGTAAGTGAGGAGGACATCACGTTGAGCATCCCAGGAAAAAAGAAAAAAGATCCTGCCACAGCTTTGACAATCGCTTTTGCGGACATCACTGAAGCTAAGGTGGGGATCAAGTTTAAATAGACCTTATTATTATTAGGATATACAATGGAAAACCAGGCGATTATTGAAAGCTTCCTCGCGTTTAAAGAGGAGAAAAATATCGACAGAGTAACGTTGATGGCCTTTATCGAAGAGGCCTTCCGTAACCAACTTCGCAAGAAGTACGAGACCGATGAGAATTTTGACGTCATTGTAAACCCGGATAAAGGGGATTTAGAGATTTGGCGCAACCGTACCGTTGTTGAAGATGGTGAGGTAGAAGACGAGAACATGGAAATTGAACTCAGCGCTGCCTTGAAAATCGAGCCGGATTACGAAGTAGGTGAGGAAGTTTCTGAAGAAGTGAAGTTGATCGACCTAGGCCGTCGTTTCATCTTGGCCTTCCGCCAAAACTTGGTGAGCCGCATTCAGGAGCACGATAGCTCTGAACTGTTCAAGCGCTACAAAGATTTGGAAGGCGAAATCATCACAGGTGAAGTACACCACGTACGTCACCGCGAGGTAATCGTATATGAT
>JAKMGS010000108.1 GCA_022424815.1 Schleiferiaceae bacterium
TCGAGAGCACGCGATATACATTGCCATCTACCACCCCTTTTCGTTCGCCAAAGCAAATGCTGGATATAGCTGCTGCGGTGTAGGGTCCTATACCCTTGACGGACAACAAGTCTTTGCTGGTAGAGGGTAATTGGCCCTGAAATTCTACCATGATTTGCTGGGCACCTTTCTGCAAATTTCTGGCCCTACTGTAGTAGCCCAAACCGGTCCAAAGGGCCAATAGCTCGTCTTCTGGAGCCTCTGCAAGGGCTTTAATTGTAGGATAAGCGGCGAGAATTTTCTTATAGTATGGGGTGCCTTGGGCCACACGTGTTTGTTGTAAGATGATTTCACTCAACCACACCTCATAGGCCACTGGGGTCTTTCTGCGCCACGGTAAATCGCGCTTGTTTCGATTGAAGTACTCTTCAATGCTGATAATGAAGTGGTTAAATGCGTTATTGCTCACGTTTAGCGTGTCCGATTATTTTATGCTTTTAATCTGTAAATAAGGAGAATAGGTGTATATTTGCGCCCCTCATTAACCAAGTCCGAAAGGACCTAAAAATACAGAGCAAATGACTAAAGCAGATATCGTTACTAAGATTTCTGACAAAACAGGAATGGAACGTGGAGACGTTCAAGCGGTTGTTGAAAGCTTCATGAAAGAGATCAAGCACAGCCTAGAAGATGGAAATAATGTGTACCTACGCGGTTTCGGTTCTTTCATCGTTAAGAAGCGTGCACAAAAAACAGGTCGTAATATTTCCAAGAACACGACCATCGTCATTCCGGCTCATTATATCCCAGCCTTCAAGCCAGCGAAAGTATTCGTCGAAGGCGTTAAGGATAACGTACCCGTAAACGACTAATTTGAAAAGAAACCAGATCATAGCAGTACTTCTTGCAGTCGTAGCCGCGGTTGTGTTAATGCGTATGCCAAGAACGGCCTCGGTTGAGGAGGTAGTCCTTGCCGCGACAGAAAACACTGAGCATGACGCCAAGGTGGACGAAGCAGTGGCCATCATTCAGAGCGGTGAAGGAGCGCCTATGCAAGCCATCGGTATGTTGCTAGAAGTATTACAGGAGAATCCAGACCACGAGAAGGCCCTTTTATGGTTAGGAAACTTTTCTATGATGAGTGGACAGTGGGAAAAAGCGGTGGATCGTTTCCATCACTTGACCAAAATTCGTCCAGAGGTAGAAGTGTATTGGTTTAACAAGAGTCAATCTCTCCTTCAAATGGGAGATACGACCGCTGCTTTGACCAGTGCGCAAGAGTATTTGAACACACATCCAGAGGCAACACGAATCAACGATTTGGTTGCTGGATTACAGAATTAATAATTTTTAAAACTTAGCATTATGCCAAGCGGAAAGAAACGTAAAAGACATAAGATTGCCACGCACAAGCGTAAGAAGCGTCTAAGAAAAAACCGTCACAAGAAAAAATAATAAAGTAGAGTATGCGCACAGAATTAGTTATTAGTGCTAGTTCTGACCGAGCGGATATTGCACTACTTGAGGACGGAAGACTTCAGGAACTCATTAAGGAAAAAGGAGACGATAGTTTCTCCGTTGGTGACGTATATCTAGGAACCGTAAAAAAATTGGCCACTGGCCTAAACGCTGCCTTCGTAGATGTTGGTTATGAAAAAGATGCATTTTTGCACTACCACGATCTCGGGCCGCAGATAAATTCCTGGCAATCCTACCTACGTCGCACCTTAAAAGGCAAGCAACAAAGCAACCTCACCAACTTTAAAAATGAAGCCAACATCCAGAAGGAGGGCAACATTGGTGATGTTCTAAAGCAAGGCGATCAAATCTTGGTGCAAATCACCAAGGAGCCCATTTCAACGAAAGGGCCTAGAATCACTGCTGAGCTTAGTATTGCGGGCCGATTTGTAGTGCTCGTGCCATTCTCGAACCGCGTGAGCGTGAGTCAAAAGATTCGCGAACGCGACGAGAAAGACAGACTCAAAAACTTGGTCAGAAGCATCAAACCAAAAGGTTTTGGTGTAATTATACGTACTGTCGCCAAAGGACAGAGCGCAGAAGAACTACAGGCTGACCTAGAATCGTTAATCCGCAAGTGGAAAGTTCTCCACAAAGGGGTTAAGCGTTCGAACAAGCCCGTACGTATTTTCAGCGAAATGAATAGAGCCAGCGCGTTTTTACGCGATGTGTTTAACGATAGCTTTTCCTCCATCACGATCGACAATGAAGATCTGTATGAGGAGGTAAAAGAATACCTCGATGAGATTCAGCCGGGGGCGTCTAAAATGGTGAAACATTACACCGGTCAAATGCCGTTGTTCCAGTTCGCCAGTGTGGACCGCCAAATCAAAGGTGCATTCGGTCGTTCGGTCAGCATGCCTAAAGGGGCGTACTTGATCATTGAACATACTGAAGCCATGCACGTGGTTGATGTGAACTCGGGCAATAGAACCAATACGGCGGAAAACCAAGAGGCCAATGCGGTGCAGGTAAACTTACTTGCGGCAGAAGAGGTGGCACGTCAGTTGCGCTTGCGCGATATGGGTGGTATTGTCGTTGTGGACTTCATCGATATGAATAGCGCAGAAAACCGCAAGGCGGTGTATGAAAAGATGCGCGATGAAATGAAAAGGGACCGTGCACGTCACAAGATCCTGCCCATTTCAAGATTCGGTTTGATGGAGCTCACGCGTCAGCGCGTTCGCCCGGAAACGAACATCATCACTCGCGAGGAGAATCCAGATAATTTGGTGGAGGCGCCGATCCAAATCATTGAGGCGATCAAATCAAAACTTGCGACCCTCGACAAGCGTGAAATGTATATCCATGTTCACCCGTTCTTGGAGGCATACATTACCAAAGGGTACTTCAAGAGCATTAAGAAAACATGGCAGAAAGATTTGCGTAAGAAATTGGTAGTGGTACCGCGTGATGCCTACACCATGTTGGAGTGGAAGGTGAAAGACCGCCAGAACAATACCCTTTAAAACTTTTGTTTTTCCACAAACCCGCTCCGTACGAAGTATGGAGCGGGTTTTTTCATTAAAATTGGTTCATGACAACTTCCGAAGCTTTGCAGAAACTCCGCAGGTATTGCGCCTATCAAGAGCGCAGTCCGTTTGAGGTATATCGAAAGTTAGGCCTGTTGGGATTGCCCAAAGACCGGCAAGAGGATGTGGTGGCGAGCTTAATGGAAGAAAATTTCCTAGACGAATACCGTTTTGCGGAAGCCTATTGTCAGGGCAAGCTTAATCAAAAGCATTGGGCACCCTACCGTATTAGCATAGGTCTGCGAGAGCATCGTATACCGAAGGTGACCATCGATAGGATATTGAATCAAATTCCCGACGAGCGAGTGGAAGAGAATGCACTGTATTTAGCCGATCGTTGGTTCAGTTCAAAGACGAAAGAACAACTTGCCGCTGCGATGCAACGCCGCGGGTATTCTTTTGAGACGATTCATAGGGCGTATCAAAGGGTAGAAGAGGAGCGCAATAGTTCTCTTTAGCCTTTCCAAGTACCGCCGTAGCGGTAGTGTCTGTTTCTAGGCTTGACTTCTAAAACACACGCCTCACAGAGGAAGTACCAGGTTTTGTCGGCCGGCTTGTATTGCACCCTAAACATCACAGAGTGTTCTTCATTGCAATGTGGACACTGTTTTACTCTTGCCATCTAAAAAATCAAATGGACGCTAATGCCTCCTTCACCTTCTGTATTCCAGCCGGTGTGATATCAAGGTGGAACACCATGCGGCATTTTCCCGGGCCCATTTGGCTGATGCCAATTCCCTTCTCAGCCAAGGCAGCTATAAATGCCTCTTGGTCCATATCCTCGTTCAATCCAAAGATCAAGATGTTGGTTTCTGGGGCTACCACATTTTTCACCCAAGATTGCTGGCCTAAAAATTCAGCCATGTCTTTGGCAGCGGCGTGGTCTTCGGCCAATCGGTCCACGTTATTTTCTAATGCATAGATCGCAGCACCGGCCAAAAGGCCTGCCTGTCTCCAGCCACCGCCTATGCGTTTGCGTATCCTGCGGCTATGATAAATGAATTCTTCGCTGCCTAAAAGTACCGAACCTACGGGTGCACCAAGACCTTTGGAGAGACAGATGGAAATGGAATCGAATGCAGTGCCGTAATCGCTTTCATTTTGATTTTTGGCGACAAGGGCGTTATACAGACGTGCACCATCGAGGTGGAAGGTTAGGCCTTGAGCATTGGCCACTGCTCTTAGGGCTTCTATCTCTTCCCATTCGTAGCATGTTCCGCCACCTTTATTGGAGGTGTTTTCAAGTGCGAGTACGCGCGATTTTGGGTAATGGACATCGTCAGCTTTGATGCAGCTAAGTACACCTTCGGGATACATGATACCGCGATCATCACCGGTGAAAACCACCGAGGAATGTGCATTTGCCGCAATTCCACCGCCTTCGTAGTTGTAGATGTGGGCATAAGGATGACAGATGACCTCGTCGCCGGGGCTGAGGTGAGACATCAATGCAATTTGATTGGCCTGTGTACCGCTCACGCAAAAAAGTGCTTTTTCCGTACCGAAGCGTTCGGCGACCATAGCCTCAAGTTTAAGGACGGTGGGGTCATCGCCCCAAACATCGTCGCCTACAGGGCTGCTAATCATAGCATTTAACATGGCCTGGCTAGGGCGGGTCACAGTATCACTGCGCAAGTCAACTTCAAACATGGTCTTTCACTGTTAAAGCGTGAAGATAGCAAGGGTATGCTTAACTTTGTCACCCTATGGTTACAGCAGATCAAATCAAGTCTTTGGGCGAGCGTTTAGAGCGTTTGGCTTCCTATCTAAATCTCGAGCAAAAGCGCATTCATATTATCAACGAAGAAGAGAAGACGGCTTCACCCGACTTTTGGAACGATCCAAAAGAGGCGGAGAAGGTGATGAAGGCGCTTCGCGGTGTGAAGTTTTGGGTGGAAGGCTACGAAAAAGCGGAGGCTTTGTTCGGAGAGGCCGAGCTCAGTTTGGAGTTTTACAAGGAAGGAGAGCTTGACGAGGCTGAGGTACAGGAGGCGTATGATGCCTGTGAGGATTTGATCGAGGAATTGGAATTCCGCAATATGTTGAGCGGTGAGGAGGATAAACTCAGTGCCGTGTTGCAGATTACTGCGGGTGCCGGCGGAACTGAAAGCTGTGATTGGGCGAGCATGTTGATGCGTATGTATTTGATGTACGCCGAGAAAAACGCATACAAGACAAAGGAATTGGTCCTACAAGAAGGCGATGTTGCCGGAATCAAGACCGTGACCCTGGAGATTGAGGGAGATTTTGCTTTTGGATATTTAAAAGGAGAGAATGGGGTACACCGATTAGTGCGTATTTCACCGTTCGACTCGAATGCCAAACGCCATACTTCCTTTGTGTCGGTGTATGTGTTCCCATTGGTGGACGATACCATTGATATCCAGATTAATTTGAGTGATATCGAATGGGATACCTTCCGTAGTTCGGGTGCGGGTGGTCAGAACGTAAACAAGGTAGAAACAGGGGTGCGTCTGCGTCACAAGCCTACTGGAATTATCATCGAGAATACCGAAACCCGTTCTCAGTTGGGCAACAAGGAGAAGGCCATTCAGCTTTTGAAATCTCAATTGTACGAGATGGAGATTGAGGCGCGCAATGCCAAGCGTGCGGAGATTGAAGCGGGTAAGAAGAAGATCGAATGGGGCTCGCAGATTCGCAATTATGTGATGCACCCATATAAG
>JAKMGS010000029.1 GCA_022424815.1 Schleiferiaceae bacterium
GATCTGAACTATTACCACTTGAGAAACCTTCGAAACCTTCAGTTAGTGGCACTGAGAAATCACCACACTCTGTTTTAAAAGTGAATGGGCCTACCCAGTTTGACGTACCGTCACCAGTTGACGTACAGTTCGCCATTACATATGCATCGTAGTAAGTGTTTGACATCAAACCAGTTGCTGTGTAAGACGTAGTAGTCGAAGAATACGCAGTACCTGTACCTTGAGTAAAGCCTGTAGGACCTACCTCAATATTGAAAGCACTCGATGAAGATGACCATGTTAACGTTGCAGAAGTTTGCGTTGCACCGGCAAGAGCGATACCTATTGGCTCTGGACATGGAGGGATATCTTTTACTGTAATATCGTCTACATATACGTAATCAAAATTACCATCTCTTAGCCATACAAAGGCTACACGTGAATCACCAGAAGAAATACCTGCTGCTGCATCTAGATAAATAGTATTCTTTACGTAAGCAGTTGTGCTATAAATTGTGTCAATCAACTTCAATGAACTAGGCGTACCGTTTGCATCAGTAACACCCACAATCACCATACCGTCGTATGATGCTGAAGAAGTACGTGAGTAGAATTCAACTTGCTTTGTAGCACTGTCCAGTCCTTGAATTACAGGAGATATTGCCATAGTCGTATCCGCATACCAAGCTGAAGTTGATGTAGAACTTGACTTGTATCCGTACAACATCTGCGAACCTGAGTTAGCGTAGGTTGAGTAGTTACGTACGTACCAATATGGGTATACATAGCCGTATGTCGGAGTACCATCAGTGTAGTAATCCCAACAAGTAGGCATAACATTATTGTTGTAAGCACCTGATTGGGCATTATCAAAGTTCTCTGTCCAAGGTGTGGCGTAAGCTGCACATTGAGTAAGTACTCCGAGAGATGTCGCCGTCATTGACGAATCCGTAGTAGAACAAATAGTTGTTACACGGAAATCGTATTGAGTGGCTGCCATCAAGCCAGTGATATATGCAGTATCAGAGTACACCCACATGGTATCACCTGTCCCTGGTGTGAAACCCGCTGTATCGTACTCAACCAAATGGTATGAGTAAGAAGATGCGCCGTCCCAACCCAAAGCGGCTGTGGTCGTTCCTGTAGAAACTGCGAGATTTGTAGGCATTGCACACGTTGACGCAGTGTTACAATACACGGTGTCTTGTACAGCACCTGCTGTCATCGAAGAACCTGAAGGCGACTGGTAAATGTAGTTACCAGAAGCGTCTTTGATCTTATAACTACATTCTGATGCATAAGATCCTCCCGCTTGCCAAGAGAACTGCAACGTATCACCGTAGTTAACGGTGATCGCGTATGAGGCAAAACTCCCTTGCGAAGAAGTCAGGGTGTAAGTTGTTGTTGTCCCGCTATTCGAGATAACATCCATGTCGTTGCCGTTCCAGCCATCACCATATGAGTCATACAACTCCAGGGTAATAGGTCCACAGCTCTCAGTTTGAGCAAACGTTGTAAAACCTGTAAGGGCAAACAACATCAACAGCAACGAGCGAGTGAGTAATTGTTTTTTCATAGCTAAAAAGCGTTTTTAGTTAAGCGAATTCGCAATATCTCAAATTGAATCAAACGAAACAAATGTTTTCGAACATTTAATCTAGCCGCTAACTAGAATTAAATCGAACGAGAAAAAGTTTGTTTAATTTACTGATTTAGAGCCAATTGTATGTTAAGATGTAGCGCAGCTTACGATTTACTCTTGAACTAATTCAGCAGAAAATTTAAATAGCTCAAGAATTTATTGCAATTTATCGACCAAGTTCCCTGATGCACTAGAGTCTGAGACGAAGACTTTTGATTCCTAGATTTGGCATAATTTCAGGCGTTCATGTCTGCAACCAAAAAGACCCCGTCGCGATAATGCGACGGGGTCTTATTAGTTTTCTCGTGAACCCGGCAGGACTCGAACCTGCGACCGTCTGCTTAGAAGGCAGATGCTCTATCCAGCTGAGCTACGAGTCCAAACCCATAGGGTGAGGAGAAGAAGTTGTCGGGAAGACAGGACTCGAACCTGCGACCCTCTGGTCCCAAACCAGATGCGCTACCACCTGCGCCACTTCCCGAACTTGGTAATGAACTTCTCTTCGCGGAAAGACTGGGACTCGAACCCAGGGGACGCTTCCGCGACCACAGCTTAGCAGGCTGCTGCATTACCACTCTGCCACCTTTCCGTTAGGGTGCGCAAATTTAGCCGTAAAATCTATTTGCGCAAGGGTACGATGTGAATTTATCACAAGAAAAATCGAAATAATATTTATCCAGTCCTAAAACGCGTGCAATAACACCAAACCTACAGGTTACAACACACTATACCTGAACACAATAACACTCTTATTGCTCTTTTGGGTATTCGATGCGTACGTGGTACACCCCACGCATGAATTTCTTGAAAGCATCTCGGATTTTATTGATGTCCTTCAGAGTAATATCTGCGCTATCATATTGCCCCGTTGATAACTGATGATCAATGACTTTATCGATCATTTCATTGAGATTGGATTGTGTTTTTTCCGGCAAACTACGCGTCGAGGCCTCCACTGCATCAGACATCATCACGATGGCCGTCTCCTTTGAAAACGGCTTTGGACCTGGGTACTGGAAGGACTCGAACTGGCTGGCGTCCGGATGGTCCTCTTTAAACTTGCGGTAGAAATACTCCACGCGCGAAGTACCGTGATGCGTACGAATGAAATCTACCACAATGTCTGGTAGTCGCTGTTTTTTGGCCAATTCTATCCCATCCGCCACGTGACCAATAATAATCTCTGCACTTTCTAGGTAGCTCAGATCATCGTGAGGTGAGGCCGTTGAGGTTTGGTTTTCCGTAAAGTATTGTGGATTAACAATCTTTCCTATATCATGATATAACGCACCTGTGCGCACCAAAAGAGTATTACCTCCGACCAATTCCGTAGCATATTCCGCCAAATTCGCCACCTGCATCGTATGCTGGAAGGTACCTGGCGCCTCTTTAGAAAGTCGCTTCAGTAATGGGTTATTAGTATCACTGAGCTCGAGGAGGGTTAGGTCAGAAACCACTCGGAAGGTGCGCTCGAAAAAGTAAATCAATGGGAAAATGAACAATAGGACTAGAATACCAATAAGCGAAGAAATCAAAGGCTGAATGGCTTCAGTACTCCATTCCATTTGACGAATAAAATAAATACTTACATGTGCGAAAATCACCACAGCCATGATGATAAAGGTGCTTTGGAACAATTGGCTGCGTTTGTATATCCCACGGATATTGAATAATGTAATTAGTCCAGCTGCGAATTGGACCACAATAAAGTGAACAGCCCCGCTTATGAAAGGGGCCACAAGCAAAAGCAAGAACATATGCGACACCAATGCAAGCCGATCATTGAAAAAACTTCTTAGTAGCACTGGAACCAAGACTAATGGTACAATGAAAGGGTTCAAGAAAATTACTGTTGATGACCATAGCGTGGCTATTGCCGCACTTGAAATCACAAACATGTATAAGTTGAGGCTTGAACTATGAGCCAATACTTTACGATCAAATTGATTGAGGTAAATGGCAATAGCCACGATGATCATCAAAATATAGCCAAGTGTTCCTAGCCGACCCATTAAATTTATTTCTGTCTCACTCCCATCGTAGTTTGCCTCTAGAGCCTTTAAAACTTCAAACTTCTCTTGAGTCAGGGTAGCTCCACGCAAAATAATTGGCGTGCCTTTCGTGATAACTCCTTTATTTAACGATAAGGCCTCTTGTTTATCAACTAAAGCTGAATCTGTCAGGTTAGTATTTAGGGTGAGAGTAGTTAAGATCTCTTGGCTATCTGGTAAACCGTGTTTAGCTTTAATTGCTTCAGGTGTTAAGGCATCCGATAAGTCGAGGGTTGTGCCGTTATGCAAGAAAGACTTATGTTGGCTTGATGGTAGAACATCCACCACTCCTCTTCGTTGCCAAATTTCCATTTCGTCGAATAAGCTGCTATCACCTCCCCAAGCATTTTTCCAATCTTCAATGCGATAGTTGTAATCAAAATAGAGGTCTTTAGCATCGACCAGCGCTTGACGAGAGGCTTGTATTTCCTCGGAAGATTTAGGCAATACGAAATCCAAAGGAGCAATGAGATCATCTTCCAACCAAATTTGTCCGAGGCGGTATTCGTATTGGAATTGGGCCTTGAAAGGAATGCTGAGGAAAATCAGAGCGGTGCTGACAGCGCCTACTACTACGAAATATGCCCACTTTTGGCGACTTTGAAGCCAATCCAATCCTTTCATCTGACTTTGTTCTTTTCTAGGGACCAATTTAGTAGTTTCGTAGGGTCTTTTGACAAGAACCCAAATATCAAACACCAGAACATGAAAGAAGTCGTAATCGTCAGCGCTGCCAGAACACCGATGGGCAGCTTCGGCGGTGCACTAAGCACCCTACCCGCTCCTAGAATTGGGGCTGCAGCCATCAGCGGAGCTCTTGAAAAAGCAGGAATCTCACCGGACCAAGTAGATGAAGTCTACATGGGCAATGTCCTTCAAGCCAATGTAGGACAGGCTCCGGCGCGTCAAGCCGCCATTTTTGCCGGCATCAGCAGCAACGTCCCAGCCACCACTATTAATAAAGTTTGTTCTTCGGGAATGAAGGCGGTAATGATGGCCGCACAAGCCATTAAAGCCGGTGATGCAGAGATCATCGTGGCGGGCGGTATGGAAAATATGAGCGCTGTCCCCCACTACCTCCCTAGCAGTCGCACCGGCGTTAAGTTGGGGGATATCTCCATGGTAGACGGTTTGGTGAAGGACGGTCTGACAGATGTATACAATGCACAACATATGGGATTGTGCGCGGAATTGTGCGCGAGCGAGCACAAGTATTCTCGCGAAGCACAAGATGATTTCGCCCTTGAAAGCTACAAACGCAGTGCTGCGGCTTGGGAGGCAGGGAAATTTGATCAGGAAGTGGTCCCTGTAATGATTCCACAACGCAAAGGCGACCCAGTGGCCTTTGATCGTGATGAAGAATATACCAAGGTGAACGTGGACAAAGTTCCTCAGTTGCGTCCTGTGTTTAAAAAGGACGGAACCATCACTGCGGCCAATGCCTCTACCTTGAACGACGGTGCTGCAGCATTGGTACTGATGAGTGCTGAGAAGGCGGCAGAATTGGGCCTAAAACCTGTGGCGAAAATTATTGGATATGCTGATGCAGCGCAGGAGCCTGAATGGTTTACAACGGCGCCAGCCAAGGCGCTTCCCAAGGCAATGGCCAAAGCGGGTAAAACCTTAGATCAGGTGGATTATTTCGAGTTTAATGAGGCCTTCTCTGTAGTGGGATTGGCCAATACCGATATACTAGGTTTAGATGCATCGAAAGTCAATGTCAATGGCGGCGCCGTGAGCTTAGGCCACCCGCTGGGTGCCTCTGGCGCGCGCATTGTGACCACGTTGATTTCCGTGCTGGAGCAAAACGGCGGTACTATTGGTGCAGCGGCCATTTGTAACGGTGGTGGCGGTGCGTCGGCCATGGTGATCGAACGATTGTAAATCAGCCTATTGAAAATGTTGAAACCCTGGCTTCGGCTGGGGTTTTCTTTTTGTGTAAAAAATGAAGTAATACTTGGCAATGTGGTGCATGCGTGTGCTAATTTAGAATTCCATGAGTGATAGAGATCTAGGCATCGCATTTTTGGGCAGCGCTCCTTTGAGGGCGGAGGCATCTGACCGAGCAGAATTGGTCAATGTTGTCCTTTTTGGGGAGACCTTTGAGATTCTCGAGAGGCAGGTGAAATGGTCACGTATACGCTTGCACCATGACCTGTATGAAGGTTGGATCGATAACCTCCAATATCAGGAACTTTACATCGAAGACTTCCACCGTATTCAATCTGCCGATCGTCACGTTTGTAGCGAAACTGTACAGTTGCTTCAGGCCGAAGATGCCGCGAAATCCACACTAATTCCTCAGGGCAGTTTATTGCCTCTATTTGATGGGAAAACTACGGCCGTTGGTGGCCAAGTATTTAAGTTTGAAGGAGAGCAGACGACAGGAACTGGAACTCGAGAAGCCTTGGTGCATACAGCATTTTCATATTTGAATGCTCCTTATCTGTGGGGCGGTCGAACGCCCTTCGGCATTGATTGCAGCGGGTTCACCCAGATGGTATACCGTCAATATGGCGCCACTATTCCAAGAGATGCCAGTCAACAAGCCAAGAAAGGCGAAACATTGAGCTTTTTAGAGGAATGTTTACCCGGAGATTTAGCGTTTTTCGACAATGCTGAAGGTGCTATCACCCACGTGGGTATTGTCCTTGAAGATGGAAAAATTATCCATGCCTCTGGCCGAGTGCGCGTTGATGGTTTGGACCATAGTGGTATTTATAATGCGGAATTGGGCCGACATACCCACAAATTAAGAGTGTTAAAGCGATTGATTCCTTAACGGGCCAATGCTTTGATCACTTCTCCTCCGAGCTCCCAGAACTCATCCAAAGCCAATAGTTTGGCCTCATAGAAATCAATGATCGCAGGCCATTGTGCTTGGTCATAGAAGTAGGCCCCTTCCAGCTTTACCCAAATGCGACTCACGGGTATACCGCTATCTAGCATGATACGAGGTTCGAACATCATTTCCTCGCCCATGTGGCCGTTGAGCATGGTTTTGAATTCTTCGAATTGGTCATAAAACAAGGCACGGATTTCCTCATCCTTGAATTGCAAGTCTATGGCCAGTCCAACCTCCGGGAACGTTAGCAATCGGAAGAAAATACCATTCACACCCGTCCTGTAGGTTTCCCAGCGACTTCCTCCCCCGCCCAAACTTTTATGCCCCGACATGCGTTGAGTAAATAGCTTGAAAAAGGAAGTATTGAGGTCTTTCTTTTCTTCTCTCGAAAACATTTTTGAACTTTACGCTGATGCAGGTGCAATATCGGAAACTAGACGGAACTACCATCGAAAATGCAGCCGCATACGTTCTATCGTATTTGCGGGCGCACCCTGCGGCGACCTTGAGTGTGGGGTCCGATTCTCAAAACATAGGCGGCCAAACCATTTACGTCACGGTCATTGCTTTCCGACACCACGGCAAAGGAGTGCATTACATCTATCACAAACGCCGGGAACCGCTCATCAATGACATGATCACCCGCCTGTTTAAGGAGGCGCAGGACAGCATAGAAACGGCTGAATTCCTTCGTACACAAGAGGTGAACATTCCCATCACCATAGATGTGGACTACAACGAAGATGAGCAATTTGCCTCCCACAAGCTCATCCCCATGGTCAAAGGGTGGATCCTAGGTCTGGGGTACACCATGAATACCAAGCAAAACATTCAAATTGCGAGCATAGCCGCCGACCACCTGTTGTAGGTGTGACTCAGCGCACAGTGCAATATTCGGGAACGCCCTAGTTTTGTCGCACTAAACGCAAAGAACAACATGGGACTACTCTCCTTCTTATTCGGTGGCGGCAAACGCCAAGAAAGACTTCAAGCAGCCATTGCCGGTGGTGCACCTATTATCGATGTTCGTACCCCGGGGGAATTTACCCAAGGTCACGCCAAGGGAGCCCAGAATATCCCGTTGAATGTATTTGAAAAGAATATTGCCAAGATCGCTACGAAAGGCGGTCCTGTAGTGCTGTGCTGCCGCTCAGGCGCACGTGCTGGCAATGCGCAAGCCATGCTTCAGAGCAAAGGCATTGAAGCCATCAATGCAGGGCCTTGGCAAGCAGTGGTGAAGGCCCAAAAAAGTTAAGATTACTGCGGCCTCAAATGAGATTTGGACCCTAACTTTGCGGTCAAATCTTTTTTGACATGCGTAACGTTCTCCCCTACCTAACCGTCGCATTTTTCATCTCCTTTACGAGCTGGGCTCAAAACTCCGGCACACTTCAAGGCGAAGCTCTTGATGCACTGAATATCAGTCCACTAGATAATTGGACTGTGGAAGTCATTCAGGGTGCTTTTACCCAACAAACGACCGTTGATGCTGAGGGTGGATTTATATTCCATTCCCTCCCTACCGGATTGTACAATGTGCGCGCGATCAGCCCTTCGGGTCAGATCCAAACCTTGCATGAAGTTCAGATTCGCTCGACCAAGCCTGAATTTGTGAGCTTGTTGGTGGAACGCATCACCTCTTTAGACGAGGTGGCTGTGCGTGCCGATGCCTTTCATCGCACTCCGGAAACACCGTTGAGTATTAAAAATATCAACCGTTCTGAAATGATGCGCATGCCGGGTGCAGTACTAGATTTGAGTAAGGTTATTCAGAATTTCCCGGGCGTGTTGCCCAAACCTTCCTTCGGCTATGCCATTGCCATGCGTGGTGGAGCGCCGAACGAGAACAAATACTTAATTGACGGGATTTCCCTTCCAACCGTGAACCACTTTAGCATCCAAGGAGCCTCTGGAGGCGCGGTGAGTCTTATCAACCTTGATCATATCCAGGGAATGGATTTAGTCACTGGTGGTTTTCCAGCGGATGTGGACGATGCCTTATCTGGCGTACTTCAACTGGAAGGACGCAATGCGCGCAGCGACCGCTGGGGAGTGCGTGCGACCCAAGGCGGTACAGATTATGGGGTCACCCTCGAAGGACCTGTGGGCGATAAAACATTGATCACCTTGAGCGGCCGCAACAGCTTCTCGCAACATTATTTCAAGCTGTTCAATATTCCGGTATTGCCAACTTATCAGGACGCGCAGTTGCGTGTTCATCATAAAATTGGGCCTAGAAAGGACCTCACCATCATCGGCGTAGGCGGATGGGACGACTACAAGTTGTACACGGACGGACGAGGCAGCGATGCCCTACTCTACAACGTGGGATACATCCCTGAAGGGACGCAGCAAACGGAAGTTTTGGGTGCGCGTTACCGCTCTTTTACCGACAACGGCCGATGGGAATATGTGCTGAGCCGCGATAATGTTGGCAACCAAGCCGAGAAATTTATTGGCAACACAGGCTTGGACACAGATAGGCAATTAAACTACAGCAGCACCGAGACCAATACTAGATTTAAAGTGAGCCACCATGTGGTCAGCAAAGATTGGCAATGGAAATACGGCCTGAACCTCGTGTTCAGAGACTATGGGCTCGATATGTGGAACGTTCGCTACAACAACGATGTGGCGGTGCAGCGCATAGATACGGTGGATTATTTGGTGCAGCAAGACTTTGTAAGTGCTGGCGCGTTTACCCATCTGACGCGACATTATTTGGAGCGCAGGTTATCCACCAGCGTGGGGGTGCGTATGGATATGCACACCTTGAATTTGACCACTATCAATCCACTGGCCCAGCTCTCCCCTCGTATGAGTGCGCAATATCATTTGAATGATTCGTGGGCGGTGCAAGGAAACTTGGGAAGCTACACACAGTTGCCGCCAGCCATTACGATTTTGGCGAATACAGCAAATAATTGGTCACGCTATAGTTATGCTGGCCGAGTCAATCAAGCCGCCACCGGTATAGAGTTCCAAAACGGACAGACGTATCGATTCTCACTTGAAGGATTTTACAAGGACTACCGCCAAATGCCCTATCTGTGGGCCGATCAGATGGCTTTTTCGCAGGCCATTGGTGCTTACGTGGCTGTGGGGGACCAAGTAAGTTCTTCGCGCGCCCAGGGCCGTGCCTATGGCCTGGAACTGTTCCTACAGCAAAAGCTTAAGGGTACCTACTGGTGGACGATGAGCTACAACTTTGGATACAGCGAAACCCGCTTGGATGCTTCACAGGAATGGACACCGACGGTTTGGGACAACCGCCACAACATCAACCTTGTCCTGGGTAAAGTATGGGGCAAGGGCTGGCAGATTGGGGCCAAATACCGTTGGGCTACAGGAACGCCTTATACTCCGTTCGATACAGAGCTGAGTGCGGTATCAGCAAACTGGGACGTGTTGCAGCGCGGAATTTTCGATGTGGACCAAATCATGGGCGAGCGCTTGCAAGCCTATAGTGTGATTGACGTGCGATTGGACAAGACCTACAACAAGAAGAATTACAGTTTGACTTGGTTCTTGGATTTGCAAAACTTCACCAGCTCTGATATTCCGTTGATGCCGTATTTGACGGTGGAACGTGATGAGGCAGGAGCACCGGTAGTTGACCCAATGGACGCGGGTAAATACAGTATGAAGCTCATCCAGAGTGATACGGGTAGATTGCTTCCGACCATCGGATTGATCCTCGAGATTTAAGAAGGGATTGCCTTACCTTTAGGGCCCAATGAATTGGACATTATGCTAAAATCTATCCTCCGCAAGATTCCCGTATATCTTGCCAATGTTGTGATTCTATTGACCCTGCTCAGTCTCTTTGGCTGGTTGGTACGCGAAACGACAAAAGGCAAACAATGGGTACCGCATCAGGTCAGTCGTTCCATTACCTTCTTTACTACGCTTCCGGACCGATTAATGGTTGCAAAAGCAGCGGTAGAGCGACTTCCTTTGGTGTTCGTGCCCTCACCAGAGAATTTTGAGCCGCTTAACGAGCTCGTGGAGGATGTGAAGGTGTTGACCAGCTATGCCAATGCAAATTGGAAACGCACCATCGCCATCATCAACCTGCGTACTGGGGAAGAATTAAAGACTTGGTCCGTGGACCGACTTGCAAATCCTCACAACCGCATCATGCACTCATTGATGCTGCCAGATTCGAGTTTGATCTATTCTTTGAACGGCGTTACGGGCATCATCAAGATTGACAAGAATAGTGAGCGCCTGTGGAAGCAGGATACCATCGCCCACCACCATGCTATCAACATAGGCGCAGACAACACCTTCTGGGCCAATACCTATACCAAAGACAAGGGCGAACACATCTACTATGGGGCAAGGTTCAATATTGACGGTCGAGAATTTCCGTTCATCGACAACACCCTGACCCAGTTCGATGCGGAAACCGGTCGTATCCTCTACCACAAGAGTGTGACGAAAATTCTCATAGAAAATGACCTTACCCATTTGTTGATCAAATCTGATTCCCCGGGCGATCCGCTTCACATTAACGACGTACAACCAGTGTTGAAAGATGGACCGCATATGCTCAAAGGAGATGTATTCATTTCTTCGAGAACAAGCTCCTGGATCATGCTCTACCGCCCTTCTACAGGAGAGGTTGTAGAATTGATCGAAGGTCCCTTTATGTCGCAGCACGATGTGGATATTGAATCTGATTCGACTATCATCTTCTTCAACAACGGCGGACAGACTCTCAAGGGAGAACGTCCAGACCAGCATCGTCTTGCCGAAAAACTCATCGAGGTGAAGCCACAATATTCAGGGGTGCTCCGCTATCATTTGGGCAAAGGCACTTTTGAGCGTATTTATCCCGAGATCTTTGAGGCGCAAGAAATTTTCTCGTTCACCGAAAGTTTGGTCGACGAGTTGCCCGGCGGTGGTTATTTCATCGAAGAGCAGAACTCAAGCGTACTTTGGGTGGTTAAAGACGGGGAAGTGAAATATAGAAACATCTTGCCTTCACAACATGAGGGACACCATCATTTGGCCAATTGGGCCCGTGTAATGCCCTAAAAAGAGCAGCTTATGACCTTTGACGAAATCATCGACTTCCGCGCTTCGAATCGCAAGTTTGATCCTGAGGTACCCGTACCTGTAGAGGTCATTGAAAAAGCCCTGAAACATGCCACTCTTGCCCCGAACAGCAGCAATATGCAGCTGTGGGAGTTTCATTGGACCAAAAGCCCGGAGGCAAAGGCCAAGATGGTGGAGGCATGTTTAAGTCAAATGGCCGCGAGATCCGCCCAGGAAATGGTGGTCTTTGTAACGCGTCGTGATCTGTGGAGAAAGCGCAGACAATGGCACCTAAATTGGATTGATAAAGATGCCGAGCGCATTGGCGATCCCAACGCGCGTTCTATTAAGCTTCGCAGAAAATACTACGGGTCCCTAATGCCCGTGTTTTATTTCAACGACGGCTTTGGATTGATGGGGATTTTTCGCCGTGTGACGACATTTTTCGTTGGCCTGCAACGTCCAATAGTTCGTGGCGAAGGTCATGCAGGTCAACGCATTTCGGTACACAAGAGCTGCGCCCTAGCCGCGGAAAACTTCATGCTCAGTTGTGCGGCCCAAGGTTTTCATACCTGTCCTATGGAAGGTTTCGATGCGAAAATGGTCAAGAAGCAATTGAAGTTACCGCGCGGTGCGGAAGTCAATATGGTCATCGCTGTGGGTAAAGGAACCAAAGAAGGGTTCTGGGGACCACGCCGTCGTGTAGCCGACGACGAAGTCATCTTTCGTCATTAAAGCGCTTCGAGGAACGCCAACAATTGATCACATTCCTTTTTAGAAAGCCCTAGAGGCTCAATACGTGCGTCTTGGTAGGTGTGTCCCTCTCCTCCTAGGTTGTATTGTTCTATGACGGCCTGAAGTGTGGAAATGGAGCCATCGTGCATATACGGTGCCGTGAGCGCCACATGTTTCAACGAAGGAATCATGAAGGTGTAGCGGTCGGATTCCTCATTCGTGAGACGTTCCTTTCCAATATCCTGAGTGAAGTTTATCGGCGTGCCATTGTTGGCAAAGGAGAAATCAGTAAAAAGCGGCCCATTGTGGCATTGCGCACATCCGGCTTTACCAAAGAATAATTGGCCTCCTTTATAAGCTTGATCTGAAATAGGTTGAGCGTCCAATTGTAAGAGATCAATCGGACGAGAAAAATCAATCAATGTGCGTTCATAATTTGCCAAGGCTCGTACCAGGTTGAACGAGGTCACCGTGTCCCCATAGGTATGCAGGAACTGCTGCTTGTAGGGCGAGGCGTTCAAACGTGCCACGGCATCTACAAGATTGTGGTGCATCTCGGTTTCCTCCTGCAATGGCACCAACACCTGCATCTCCAAGCTAGGCACGCCGCCTTCCCTCATGAAGTAGGGATGAAAGGCCACATTCAACAACGTAGGGCTGTTCCTGGTACTGGTACTGCCGTCCACTCCTGGAGTAATGGCTACATGATCTGCAAAGGCATATTCCGGCTTATGGCACGAACCACAACTAATACTCGAATCTATGCTCAATATGGGGTCGAAAAATAGCGCCTCACCTAAAGATGCTACTTCGCTGTTTTCCGGATTATCTGCTGGATATTCCATTTTGGGATAGGTACCGAGATCGAAAGGCACCTGTTCCGTGGAACACGAAAGCAATGCAACAAAAAGTAGAATACTAGAACGGTGAAGCATATCTCGGGTCCGTAATCAAGGCCTGATCCGTGAGGGTATGCAGGAACGCCACTAGATCAGATTTATCTTGATCCGACAGCATTAAACCGGTTCCTATGGTCATCGCCAAGGCAGGGTTTAAGGCTAGCGCGTTTTGCAATCCACTGTTGTAATGATCAATGACCTCCTCAAGTGTATTGAAGCGGCCATCGTGCATATATGGAGGCGTCAACGCAATATTGCGCAAGGTGGTCACCTTCATGGCGCCTTCATCACCGGCTTGACCAGTGACTCCTTTTCGACCTTGATCGTTGTATATACTATCCAAGCCATTGTTCATGTACTCCTGTGAGATGAAGGTCTTGCCGCTGTGGCAGTGGCCACAATCAGCCCCTGATGTCTCTGGGAAGAACGGATTGTATTCGTCGAAGAATAGTTCCATTCCTCGCTCCTCTTGTTCTGTGAGCATGGCATTCCCAGCCAAGTACTGATCGTATTTACTGCGGTATGAAACGATGGAATTCATGAATTGCTCTAAGGCCAAAGAAATGCGGTGCGAGGTGATTTCTTCAGAGCCAAAGGCACGATAGAATTGGTTGGTGTACATGGTATCCTGTTCCAATTTTGCCACGACATTCGGCAGGGTTTCATGCATCTCAAGCTCATCTTCAATAGGCATCAAGCTCTGGTCTCGTAATTTATCGGCGCGTCCGTCCCAGAAATACCCGTTGGAATTCCACAGCATGTTTACTGCGCTCATGGCCTGACGACCTCCTTTCAAACCATCAATACCTGTGGAAAATCTATTGGTATCTGAAAAGGCATTCTCCTGTTTGTGACAGCTGGCACAGGCCATGGAATTATCCCCAGAAAGGCGATTTTCGTAGAACAGCATACGTCCTAGTTTCACACCTTGTACGGTTAAGGGATTATCTACAGGCAGTTCGGGCTCCGGCAAATCCCCATACTCTAAGGTATATGGGCTTTGGTCCCAAACCGGCGGGGCCGTCTTTTGACACGCCCCTAAGAGCGCACCAACAAATAACAGCGTAACCGTACGTTTAGCGGATATGAAGTTTGGTCGTTTTAACATGGCCATTGCTCGCTTGAATTCTCAACACATACAATCCTGATGGACGAACATTCACTGAATTAACACCGGCTTCCAAAGACCCTGCATCCACAGTACGCCCTAGCATATCAATAACTTGGTATTCCCCTTTTTGGTTCGTGCGTACTTTAACGTTCCCATTGGAAGGGTTCGGATACACCGAAAATTCCAACGCATTGTTGGCAATATCCATGGCTGCATTTCCTTCGCTAGAGCTGAACACATAGTTATTCATGTTATGGAGAGATTGTGCCGCACCGCCCGTTTCTCCATGACTAATAGTTCCTGCGGCAAGATTCATCCCTTTAAAGATTTGGCTGTAATCTGCATTTATGGTGATTAATAAGGTATCAGAGCCAACTAGTGCTCCTTCGGTGGGTATGGTCAAATGAGCATAATTTACATCCCCTAATCCGTGGAACTCAAATACTTGGGTCAAACTACTTCCGGCCACACCTTCAGCAGCAATGAATCTATATCCTGCACTCCATCCCCAGTGCATTGAAGGGCTTTTCGGGGCGAGCGGATGTTGTGGATTATAGGTAGTGGGGTCCAAGTGATTTTTCGCAGCATTCACACCTACAGCAAAGCGTAAACTCTCTAAAGAGTCTAGGGTAAAGCTGCCTAGCATGATACGCGCAGTGGTGAAGCCATCCACGAAGGCCTCCACGTTAGAGGTATCGGCAGTACCATTATCATGTACAAGAATGATCTCGTCCAAGTAGTACTGTATTCTATTGATTTTAAACTGATTACCCAGGTTGTTAGTGCCGACCACTGAAGACGTACAAGTATCGGTTCCTACCAAATGGTTGATGTCCAATATTACATATTTTGATTGCGCTTGCATGCCAAAAGCAGTAAGGACAAATAGAGAAAGGAGTAAAAGTTTTTTCATATAGAGAATAATTGGTCCGGACAAGATACGAAAGATGTACCTTTGCCTTTCAAGGGGAAGGCTTTATTAACCCTTGAGCCGACCTCTTTTAAACCTTCACAGCATATGAAAACCAAAGAAGAGATCGTTACCAACTGGCTCGTAAGGTATACGGGCGTTCCACTTGAAGATTTTGGGCAGTACATCCTACTGACGAACTTCCAACACTATGTAGATATTTTCGCGGAACTCACCGGCGCTGAAATCCACGGCAAAGGCAAGAGTATGACCAGCGCCACGCACAAGGGCATCACCATTATAAATTTCGGTATGGGTTCGCCCAACGCCGCCACAGTGATGGATTTGTTAAGTGCAATCAGTCCGAAAGCCTTGTTATTCCTGGGAAAATGCGGGGGTCTGAAAAAGAGAAACAACATCGGTGACCTCATCTTACCTATCGGTGCCATTCGCGGCGAAGGAACTTCAAATGATTACTTCCCGCCTGAAGTTCCGGCTATGCCGTCATTCGCCCTTCAAAAAGCGGTCAGTACTACTATTCGCGATCAAAAGGTGGACTATTGGACCGGAACGGTTTATACGACCAACCGCCGGGTGTGGGAGTTTGATTTGAAGTTCAAAAAGTACTTAAAAAAGATTCGCGCCTACGCCATTGATATGGAAACTGCCACCCTATTCACCGTGGGATTCCATAATAAAATCCCTACAGGTGCTTTGCTCCTTGTAACGGACCAGCCCATGGTGCCAGAAGGGGTAAAAACCATGGAAAAGGATGCGGTGAACTCTAAACTGTTCGACCAGCGCCATGTAGAGATCGGCATTGCCTCGTTAAAGCAACTCATCAACAACGGCGAGACAATTAGACACTTGGTCTTCTAATTACAATTAGCGCATTGCCCTTTGGCCACTACTTCGATGCTATTGATATGTATGCCTGGTGCGGAAAAATTGAGGCGTTTAGGCAGGTCTAGACATTGTACAACCCCGCAGATGGTACATTTAAAATGCATGTGGTCGTGCACATGTGTTTCGATGGAACATTCGGAGCATAAGGCATAGTAGCTTTCACCGTTTTCCTCCAATGCCTTGTGAATCACTCCTTTTTCCATAAGTGCTAACAAGGTCCGGTATAATGTAGTACGGTCAAATTCCGCAAGCATGGCTTGCAGCTCTGCATAAGGTTTAGCTTGTTCCGTTTTTCCTAGAGCATCTAGAATGGCCAATCGGATTTTGGTCACCTTGAGGT
>JAKMGS010000030.1 GCA_022424815.1 Schleiferiaceae bacterium
GTAGTTCTTGCCTTGGAAGTAAGACCCCATGATGTTGTAATTCTCAAAACATGACACAGAATCTGCAATGGAATTACCCCATTTTGATTCTTGAGCAGTCAAGCCCGTTGCCATAAAAACAATTCCCAATACTAAGAGGATTCGTTTCATAATCATCTGATTTTATCTATATCTAAATTTCTGGAACCACTTGTCATTCAAAGTGATTCCTAGGTTAATGTTCCAATAATCTTCTTTAAGGTGGCTATCGACGCCGTCCCAACGTTGCCCTAGTCCCATACTTAAATTCAAAAAGCTTGCCTTTTGTTCACCTGGCGCCAAAGAACGGTAGATGATCGGCATGCTAATACCAAAGTTTACTTCTCTTGTGGTGTAGCTCTGTTCGTCCCAGTGGTATTGACCTATTTCACGAGAGGCACCAAAGCGATAACGAGCAATAGCGAATACATTGGATGTCCGATTTAATTGCGGAAGTACATAAGCTGGAACAAAAACCAAGCCAGCGCTTGCACGTTCACTCAAGCTGAATTGTGTCTGTGGGGCCACATCTCCTGTAGGGGCAAATCCTCGGAATTCATGCCAATTGGTCACGCGATAATCCATGACGAAATCCCAAGCATTGACCGGAATACCTTCCACCTTTTTACTAAGTCCTAAGCCCACACCATAGAATGACGGTAGGATCATGGAACCGTCACTGGCCAAGTTGTAGTACAATGTGTCGATGGGGGTTTCCACAATACCGCTATTGATAAAAGTGTATTGCGTCGTAATCTCACGAGCGTTCATCTCACCGCCTACACCGTATACTGCTCCAGCGACCAAGTGATAGTTTTTGATATCTCCCTGCAACTGCATCCCCGCATCGAAGGTGAAATCACTAATCCCATGCTTGGTCGTCTTGCTCACCGAGAGGTAACGGTTATCTGCAATGATGGTCTTGTTGCTAGACACTTCCTCTCCAAAAATATATTTCGCATTACCACCCATGCTGAACCAGGGCACAGGTTGCATCGCAAGGCCAAAGGTGAACTGGTCGTATCCGCCAGAACCAAGCGAGCGGTATTCGTACAATCCGAAGTCGTCAGAGGTATCCGCTACACTAACATTATATCCTTTGGCAGCATAGGGCGCCAATGATAAAGCGCCTCCGATCCAGTCCGCAAACTTGAAACCGAAACCGAAGTAGTCGAAGTAGGTGTTGAAGTTTGTTTGATCAATACCCTCTGAAGGGATTTGGTGACGGAAAGAACGATGTGCACCACTCATCTCCAACGTCGTGTACTCCATATTGGCGTAACCGGCTGGGTTTAAGATATTGATGGTAAATCTGTCTGAATATGCAATCCCCGTACCTCCCATTCCAAGGTAGACCGGACTGATTCCGAAAGTCGTCTCACCAATGCCTTGAATGCTCAACGGACTTACAGAGTTTGTTTGAGCTGTGGCCAATTGGCTGAAAGTGAGGGTAAAAACAATGCCCAACGGCAGAAACGCAGACTTAACTAAGTCCTTGATTCTTAAAATATTCGTGTATGCGTTTGAGGGCATGTAGTTCATAATTCGAGGGTGCAAATATGTGCTTTTTTAAGTGGTTTCGCAAAGCATTTCTATCCCCACCGCAAATGACCACTGTATTAAGGTCGAATTCATGGCAAAATTGGGCACTCATACCATCCACCTCTTTCGCTATTGCAACATTCACGCCAGCCTGTAGGCTTCCTTCGGTACTCGTCCCTAAAATGGGCGCTTCCGGGTTCCCTTCCGCCAACGGCAGGGCATTCGTATAGTCTTTCATAGCGCGGAATCGCATCTGCATTCCAGGGCTAATCGCACCTCCTTTGAAGGAACGATTTTTAACAATATTATAAGTAATGCAGGTCCCCATCGTGATTACCAAAAGGTCCTGCTGAAATTCTAGCCAAGTCGCGTTCGCAAGGAGAAGTCTATCCAATCCTAAGGTCTGGGGCGTATCGTAATGCATTTCTAGGGGCCAATTCGACGCTGCGGTGATGCGCTTCACCTCCTTGGGCATGGCCGCTGGCCAGTGGCCGCTGCAGCTGGCCAAAGCCTCCACCTCATTTGAATGAGAAAGCCAACGCTCAATTCCGGCGACAAATTCATCCACGTGTGATTCTGCCGGTAAGACCAGCAACTCTTCAGCCGCACCTTCTATGAAGAACGCAGCCTTAAGCATCGTATTCCCTATGTCAATCGCGATAAACACCCTGCAAAAATGAGCTTAATTCCTCACTCCTCATCGCTTTTCAGGCAGAATCTCTTGAAGTACAAGGAATTGAACATTTGAACTTTTTTCATTTCCTATTTCCTCATTACAAATGTGGGTGTATATTTGCCGCCCTATCGGTGATGTAGCTCAGTTGGTAGAGCAATGGATTGAAAATCCATGTGTCGGCGGTTCGATTCCGTCCATCACCACCCAAAAGCCCTTTGGTATACCGAAGGGCTTTGTTTATGCCGGACAATCACGTTCTTGACCGATCTACTTTTCGCAAATTTTGTCTTTGTGATAACCACAAAGAAGACAGCCTTTTACTGTGAATAACTCAAAATAAAGTGATGCGAATTGGAAGTTTAATCATCGAACTTTACTAGTAGAAAAGTTGATCTCAATTAACATCATGCACCCCCTGAAAAAAGATCAATATCGGCTAGTAAATCGAATCAAATTCGAGGTTAATAATGTCCTCGAGCACGTTAACCGTGCCTCGGAAGATAGTGAACGTATTAATCATGAAGAGATTGAGCGACGCCTAGCAGTGCTAAGAGAATTTACTCTTGAATTAGCGCACGTTCAAAACGCTATTGATAGCGAGATCGAAAAACACACCGCTTAAATTATTGCCTTTCCCATTTTCCGAACATTCTTATGTTTTAGATGTTATAACATCGAAATTCAATACCTCGACATGAACAAAGTACTCCACCCTGCCCAATCAAGAGGTGCCGCCAATCACGGCTGGCTAAAAAGCTTCCATAGTTTCAGCTTTGCGAATTATTACAACCCGCAGAAAATGCATTTTGGCGTACTGCGTGTATTGAACGACGATGAAGTTGCACCTAGCATGGGCTTTGGCACACATCCACACGACAACATGGAAATCATTTCAATCCCGCTTTCTGGTGAATTGAAGCATAAGGACAGCATGGGAAATGAGGCTATTATTAAAACCGGGGAGATTCAAGTCATGAGCGCCGGAACGGGGATTCAGCACAGTGAATTTAATGCCAGCACTTCGCATCCTGTGAAGTTCTTGCAGATTTGGCTGTTCCCAAATAAAAAGAGCGTGTCCCCGCGATACGACCAAATACAATTGCCAGATTTAGCCACCCACAATGAGCTGCACCAGGTCTTGAGTCCTAATGCGGAAGATGCAGGAGTTTGGATTCATCAGAATGCTTGGCTCCATATGGGGACCTTTGATGCGGGAACGGCTCAATCCTATACGCTCAAAGATTCTCGCAACGGCCTTTACCTTTTTATGATAGAAGGGAGCATCGAAATTGAGGGTGAAACTCTGGGAGCACGCGATGCCGTTGGGCTTTCGGATTTGAATGAGGTTTCTTTCACATCAACGGCGGAAAATACCCGCGTATTGCTCATGGAAGTGCCCATGCATCTTTCATAAGATTTGAGGGAATAAAACAAATTGGTCCGCAGAAGGTTACCTTTGCAAACACAAATCCGCCGACATGAAAGATCCCATTAAAGGTTTCTCAAAACTTAGTAAAGCCGCGAAATTAGAATGGTTGGTCAACAACAACTTTGACCATCCAGAAGCGGCTCGTGATATTTTCACCACCTATTGGCATGCAGATGCCGCGTTGCAGCAGCGTCACGACGAGTTTATCGAAAACACCATCAGCAACTATTACATGCCTTATGGTGTAGCGCCTAACTTCAAAATCAACGGAAAACTCTATACCATCCCTATGGCCATTGAAGAAAGTTCAGTGGTGGCCGCAGCGGCAAAAAGCGCTGGCTTTTGGATGGACCGTGGCGGATTTACTGCGGAGGTATTGAGCACTGAAAAAATTGGCCACGTACACTTCATGTACGAAGGCGACGCCACTCCTTTTTTCGAAGATTTTGATGCTTTAGAAAAAGAATTGAGAGCGGCGACCGCAGAACTCGTAGCGAATATGGAAGCACGCGGCGGCGGAATCAGCCAAATCACCGTAGTCGATGCCACCGACAGATTAGAAAACTACTACCAGCTCGAAGTAATCTTCGAAACATGTGATTCTATGGGTGCGAACTTCATTAACTCGAACCTCGAGGAAATGGCCAAGTCCTTGGAGCAATTTGCAGCTCAGCACCCAAAACTTTCCGGAGATAAACTCGAAGTAGTGATGCGCATCTTGAGCAACTATACCCCGAAGTGTTTGGTACGAGCCTCAGTGAGCTGTCCCGTAGAGGAATTAGCCAGCGAAGGAGTAAGCGCGGAGGAATTCGCACGTAAATTCAAACGCGCCGTAGATATTGCCAATGCCGAACCGTACAGAGCTACCACCCACAACAAGGGAATTATGAACGGTATCGATGCAGTGATCATTGCCACCGGTAATGACTTTCGTGCCGTTGAGGCCGCTTGTCATACCCATGCAAGCCGCAGCGGATCATACAAGAGCTTGACCGGCTGTAGTGTGGAAAACGGCATATTCACTTTCTGGATTGAAATTCCATTGTCCCTCGGGGTTGTGGGAGGATTGACGAAGTTGCATCCCCTTGTGGTGCGTTCTTTGGAAATGCTTGGCAAGCCTAATGCGGAAGAGTTAATGGGCATCGTTGCTGTGAGCGGTTTGGCGCAAAACTTCGCCGCCCTTCGCGCACTTGTAACGACAGGGATTCAAAAGGGGCACATGAAGATGCACCTGATGAACATCTTGACCCAGCTTGAGGCAACGCCTGAAGAAAAAATTCAAGTGGCCAATTTCTTTAAAGATAAGGTCCCGCACCACCGAGAAGTGGTCAATTACTTCTGTGCACTACGAGGAGTGCCTGTGCCCAAAGTCGAAAAATAAGCCAACGTGAACTTCACCGCCCACGGAAAACTATTGTTGACTGGCGAATATGCAATCACGCAAAGTGCGCGAGGCATTGCCATGCCAACTTCCTTCGGGCAACACCTCAGCGTGGAATCTCATCAAGGTCTTGAGCATGTGCTTTGGGAAGCCTTAGATCACGAGAATAGGCAGTGGTTCACCGCAGGTTTTGATCACGAGGGTCGCGTCCTGCACTGCTCTTCAGCGGCCATGGCCGAAAAACTTCAAGGTTTTCTAGCACCGGTGCGCAACTCCAATGCTTGGAACGCTCCCGTACGCGTACAGACCAAGGTTGATTTTCCAAGACTTTGGGGCCTCGGCACCTCTTCAACGCTATGTGCCCTTCTTGCACAATGGGCTGAGATTGATGCCTTAACCTTTAGAAAACTACACGGCGGTAGTGGCTATGATTTGGCCAGTGCACAGGCGAGCGGAGCCATTTCCTATGCGCTCGTAGATGATGAGCCGGAGGTATTGTCGGTCCAATTACCTGAAGTACTTCAATCTGTCGTTTTCGTCTACCGCGGCGCCAAACAACAGACTGATAGCAGCTTACAATTAGTTGGACGCAAACCCTTCTCTCCGGCACAATGCCAAGAAATTTCACAATTGAGTAAAGCCTTCCTTGAGGCCAACACCTTAGACGAACTCGAATCCATCATCGAACAACACGAACTTCTGATCGCGAATCATTTGGGACTTGAGCGTGCCATCGAAGGGCCTTTCAAGGGCATTCATGGTCAAGTAAAAAGTCTCGGCGGATGGGGCGGAGATTTCGCGATGCTCACTCGCCTTGAGGAAAATCGTCAATGGTTGGAGGCCAATGGATTCAACACAATTATTCCTTTCGAAACCATGGCGCTTTAATTGTGTTATCTAGGCACAATATTTGGTACTTTTAGCGCATGCGCAACCTCCTGATTTTACTTGTTGGCCTTTTGTCATTCGCACCGGCCCATGCAGCACACCTTGTCGGTGGGGAGATTTCGTATAAATGTGTGAGTAGCACATCTTCCGGGAATACTTACCAAATCAAACTAGTCCTATATCGCGATTGCAACTCGTCTGGTGCCGCTTTTGACAACTTTGCACCTATAGCCATCTACGGAGGGCCAAACCAAAACACTTTGGTCACAACACTAAGCGTGGCCCGTGGATTGATAGTCGGAATTCCTGCGGTCGTGGCGAACCCTTGTCTACAAACACCGCCAAACGTCTGTACGGAAAAGACATCTTATACTACAAATACCACCCTCCCAGTCGCAACACACGGATATACCATCGTATATCAGCGCTGTTGCCGCAATAACACAATCACCAATGTTGCTAATTCAGGGACTTGGGGCAACTCCTACTTCATCCGAATCCCGCCTCAGGATTCTATTTGTAACAGCTCTGCGGCATTCTACAATGACCCGCCTATTGTCATGTGTAAAGATGATAGCTTGTATGTAGATTTCTCAGCGCAGGAATTGGACGGTGATTCTGTGTACTATAGTTTCTGTCAACCATTAAACGGAGGGAGTCAAAGCAATCCTGCCCCATCGCCTCCATCTGCACCTCCCTTTACACCAGTCCCTTTTGTTTTCCCATATTCAACAGCAGCACCTATGCCCGCCTCACCGAGCCTTGCCATTGATCCAAATACTGGGATTTTAACAGGGACTCCATCTGGGACGGGTCAGTTCGTCTTTGCCGTATGCGCCGAAGAATACGATTCCAACGGCGTACTCCTATCCAATCTTCGAAGGGATTACCAGTTCAATGTGACCACCTGTCAAAGCAATGTGGTCTCGGACCCTACGCCGCAGATTTTTCAGCCCAATACCTTATGTAACGGAACGACGGTCACCTTCCTAGACAGCAGCTACAATGCAACAGACTATTTGTGGTTATTCAACGACCCAAATAATCCTGGGGCCTCCTCTACCCAGCAAAATCCTACCTACACATTCCAAGATACTGGAACCTATACCATTCAGTTGATCCTGAATCCTGGATGGCCTTGTACAGATACCGCGGAGGTGGTGTACGAGTTATACAACCCCGTGAATTGTGCCTTCAGCTGGAACGGAAAGGTGTGTTTTGATGAGAACGTGATCAACTTCCAAAACCAAAGCTCGAACGGAGGAAATGCAGTGGCTACCTGGGATTTTGGACCAAGTGCCTCCACCCAAACCTTTAGCGGTTGGAATCCACCTGCCATCATTTTTAACAATTGGGGGGATCAAATCATTACCCTCACTATAGAAGAAAATGGCTGTGAAGAGACCTTTACAGATACCGTACGTATTTATCGAAGGCCGGCGACAGACGTTACAGTAGAGAATCAAATAGGCTGTGCGCCTTATACCGTTACTTTCTGGGACAGTACCATCACGGATGGGCAGGTCATTTATAATTGGGATTTTGGAGACGGAGTGTTGAGTAATGATAGTATGCCTGAATATACCTACTACAACCCGGGCACCTATGATGTGACGCTCACCGTTTACTTCATTGAGGGCTGTGTAGATACTATTACGATCAACTATCAGGATTTCATTACCGTATATCCTTCTCCGACCTCTTCCTTCATGCTGGACCCAAATTCTGCGACCATCTATACCTCTAATATTGAGTTTACCGACCTTGCCGCAGCCACCACTGACCAACTTATTACAAGCATGGGCGACGGCAGTATGTACTACAACAATAGAAGCTTTGTACACGCCTATAGTGATACAGGCTGGTTCGAGGTTGAACACGTAGTCATCAACACTTTTAATTGTCCCGATACTTCAAGGGCTATGGTCCGAATCAATCCCGAAACTCTCGTGTTTATCCCAACAGCCTTTACGCCCAATGGCGATGGAGAAAATGAATTGTTCCGAGGCACCGCCGTGGGTATCAAAGAATACGAACTGATCATCTTCAACCGCTGGGGCGAGGTTATGTTCCAATCTACCGACCCCACTGAGGGCTGGGACGGGAATCACCCGAATGGAAAAGAGGCCATTGAAGGTGTCTACGCTTGGAGCGTATATGCCAAGGGCCAAAATGATGTATTGATTTTAAAAAAAGGTCAGTTAACTCTATTCCGTTAGGCCGCGTATTCACGCATCACCCAGATGGAGGCCGCAATTGCTGCACCCGCACCCAAGACTACAGAAAGAACTACATAAAGGACCGCTTCTGTAAGACGACCTTCACCGACTAAGCTGATTGTTTCGTAAGAGAACGTACTGAAAGTCGACCATCCACCACAGAACCCAGTGCCTAATAACAATAGGTAAAATAGCTTCGATTTATCATCGTAGGAGTCTATAATCAAGACTAGTGCAAAGCTCGCCAGTACATTAATCACCAATGTCGCCCAATGCCCTTGTAACCATCCTTGTGCCACCATTGCTTTTGACATGGCAAACCTCAGCACCGAACCGGCACCACCACCTAAGAATATCGCCAAATAGGCCATAACGTTCAACTCCATGTCTTTTCGATTTTGTGCAAAACGAAACTAATGAGAAATCCCCACACTGCACCGACCACGAGGTCCGAAGGATAATGCACCCCTAAATGAATACGAGAATAGCTTTGCAAAAGAGCAATGATGAATAATACTGGGAACCAACTTGGGTGCAACCATTTTCGGAACAAGAATGTCAGTCCAAAGGCATTCGCGGCATGCGCACTAAAAAATCCAAAAGGGCTGCAATGTACTAGGACTCGGAGATCGTCCAAAGTCTGGCAGGGACGTGGTCGAGCGATCCAATTCTTAAAAAATTCTGCACCTTGATCCCATAGCAATACCCCAATAGCTACTAAAGCCAACCGCTTGATAAATACGTCCATCTCTGAGCGTCTGAACAATCGCTCTATCATGACCACATAGAGAGGAATCCAAGTAATAGTTTTGGTGACTGCAAGCCAGAAAGTGTCGGTGCTGGCTGGCAACCAATGATTCAATACGTACATCGCATCCACATCGAAGCTATGTACGACCTCAAACATTAGGCGGGCGCATTGAGTCGTTCCCAAATCATGTCCTTCAAGGGCATGATGTTCTTGTTGGCAACGGATGAAATGAAAATATGGGGGATACCCTCGGGTAATTGGGCCGTGATTTCCTGCTGTAAATCCTCGTCGAGCATATCGCTCTTCGTGATGGCTAGAATTCTATCCTTATCAGCAAGTTCCGGGTTATACTTGACCAATTCATTGAGCAAAATCTCATATTCCTTCGCGTAATCCTCCGCATCTGCGGGTACCATAAACAACAACAACGCGTTACGCTCGATGTGACGTAGGAATCGGTGTCCCAAACCTTTGCCTTCGGCGGCACCTTCAATAATTCCAGGGATATCCGCCATCACAAAAGATTTGTGATCGCGATAATTCACCATACCTAGATTTGGCACTAAGGTGGTGAAGGGATAATTCGCAATTTCCGGCTTTGCCGCACTGACCACTGAGAGCAAGGTGCTCTTCCCTGCATTCGGGAATCCTACCAACCCAACATCGGCCAAGACTTTCAACTCAAGAATGAACCAACCTTCGTTCGCAGGCTCACCTGGTTGCGCAAAACGTGGCGTTTGGAAAGTCGCACTCTTAAAATGCACATTGCCCAAACCGCCCCGGCCGCCTTTTACCAGCACGTGTTCCTCACCGTCCTCAGTGATTTCAAACAACACCTTACCGGTTTCTTCATCCTTGGCCACCGTCCCTAGGGGTACTTCAATGTATTTGTCGTCACCTTGGGCGCCTGTGCGTTCCTGGGCACTTCCGTTTTCACCAGAAGCGGCTTTGATGTGCTTCTGGTATTTCAAGGAAAGCAAGGTCCACATCTGTGCATTGCCTTTTACGATCACGTGACCACCGCGGCCGCCATCTCCACCGTCCGGTCCTCCCTTGGAGGTCATACGGTTGCGCAGCAAGTGTGTCGAACCGCTACCACCGCGGCCGCTCTTGCAGTAAATCTTTACGTAATCTATGAAGTTGCTTCCTGACATAATGTGAAAAAGCAGCCCCCACTATGGAAGACTGCTTTGCAAAAGTACGATTGTATTCGTTTAGCGCTTACAGTGCGTCGATGATTCCCACCAATCGGTCAGTAATCTCTTCGATGGAACCTACGCCATCTACACCCTGATATTTAGACTGCGCCTGGTAGTAATCCTTTACTGGCGCGGTCTCCGCATTATATACATCAATTCTATTTTGGATGATTGAAGGGTCTGCATCATCCGGACGCCCTGAAGTTTTGGCACGTTCCGCCAGGCGAACACGCAGCTCATCTTCCGGCACCTCTAACGCTACCATGCTGGTAATGCCAGTAGCGCGTCCTTCCAAGAAAGCATCTAGAGCTTGTGCTTGAGCATTGGTACGCGGGAAACCGTCAAAGATGAAACCCTTGGCTTGTGGGTTTTTATTGACAGCATCTTCCAACATTGAAATGGTTACTGAATCTGGAACAAGTTGGCCCTTATCCATATAGGATTTGGCTAATTGGCCCAATTCCGTCTCATTCTTAATATTGAATCTGAACAAGTCGCCGGTACTTAAATGGACCAATTCGTAACGGTCTACCAAGAAGGCGCTCTGAGTTCCTTTACCTGCCCCTGGAGGGCCGAATAGGACTAGATTTAACATGTTTGTAGCGTTTTATTAAGGGCACGAAGATACCCCCTAAGCGCAGAAAATCGTAGATTCGCAGACCAAATTCCGCAATGAATCTCATAACAACCTACACACTCTAAACATGCGCACACCGTACTGCGTCATCATGGCCGGTGGAATTGGGAGCAGATTTTGGCCCATGTCCACAGAACAAACCCCCAAGCAGTTCCTAGATTTCCTAGGCACCGGAGAAAGCCTCATTCAGCAGACCTACAAGCGCGTGCGTCGTATTTTCGATGCCGAACACATCATGGTCGTAACCCATGAAAACTACGCAGCGCTCACCAGAGAACACCTTCCTGAACTACCTGAAAACAATATTATTCTTGAACCCCTGCGTCGTAATACGGCACCTTGTATTGCGTATGCCGCATTAAAAATCAAGAAGCGCGATCCACTCGCGAACATGTTCATCACCCCGGCAGATCACTTGATCACCGATGATGAAGCCTTTGAAAAAGTGGTACGTAAAGGACTGAAACGCACGGAAAACAGCCAGTGTTTCGTGACCATAGGCATCAAACCTCACAAGCCTGAAACTGGCTATGGTTACATTCAATATGATGAAAGCACCTCTGACGAAAAAGGGGTCTTCATGGTCAAGGCCTTTACCGAAAAGCCGGACATCGATCATGCAAAGCTCTTTTTAGAAAGTGGTGACTTCTTATGGAATGCCGGGATGTTTATATGGAATATCGAAGCCGTTTCCGATGGTCTTGACAAATACCTTCCTGAATTGATGACTACTTTGGGAGAAACTTGGAACGACCTCGAAACGAAATACGAAAAACAAAGCATAGATCGCATCTATGGTGAATGCGAGAATATTTCTATTGATTATGGATTGATGGAGCGAGCGGATCAGGTATGTGTCATTCCCGCAGAAATGGGTTGGAGCGACCTGGGTAATTGGGGAGCTATTTACGATTTAGGATCAAAAGATAAAAAAGGTAATGTAGTCGTTGGCGATCACACCTTAGTTCAAAATTGCACCAATTGTCTCATCGTTAATGGAAGTAAAATAAAGGCCTTGGTCATTAACGATCTTTCCGACAAAATCGTTGTACAAACAGACCAATGTACCCTAACATTTCCCCAAGGAAATGATCAAGCAATAAAACAGATAGTAAAGTCAGTAAAGATTAAATTAGGTGGAAATTACGTTTGATATTTGCGTAATTTTGTTTAAATCTTAAATCGCATGGAGGTTTCAAATTCCCCCAATGAGGGACGCCCTCAATCGTCTAATCCGATGTTAGACTTATGGCGTCAATTCAAAAGTATTGCCTCAAGATTCTTAGGCGAACGATTTTCAATTATTGACCTTGCGGATCCTGCTTCCTCCATTGAAGGCATTAAAAAAGACGTAGAGTTCCGCGGTTTTAGTCTTTGGATTTTGATGTTTAGCATCATCATTGCCTCTATCGGATTGAACGTCAACTCGACAGCAGTAGTAATTGGAGCCATGTTAATTTCTCCGCTCATGGGACCAATCATGGGTATTGGTCTGAGTCTTGGAATCAATGACTCTAAATTATTGACTAAGAGCGCAAAAAACCTAGGCGTCGCCGTAGGTATTGGTCTTCTTGCCTCTTCCTTATACTTTTTAATAAGCCCAATATCCGAAGCTTCCAGTGAATTGTTTGCGCGTACTAACCCAACATTATTGGATGTAGTGGTTGCGTTTTTTGGGGGGTTAGCAGGAGTACTCGCTGGTTCAAGAAAAGAAAAATCTAATGTAATTCCAGGGGTAGCTATTGCTACAGCCTTGATGCCTCCTATCTGTACCGCTGGATATGGATTAGCTCATGCTGAATGGAACTACTTCTTTGGAGCATTATATCTTTTCTTGATAAATGGTGTTTTGATTGCAACGGCCACTACCGTTGTTACTCGCTATTTGCGTTTTCCAATGGTCACCATCATGGACCCAGTACGCGCAAAACAAACCAAACGTTGGTTTTCTATTGCGATCGTTGTGGTCATTATACCTTCCATTTGGATATTTTACCGAACAGTAAGTAACACTTTGGCGCAAAGTAAAGTCCACACCTTTGTTGAATCTACTGTTGTTTTCCCTGGAACTGAAATAGTCAAGGAAGAGATTTCATTCGACGAGGGTAATCCTCACGTGAATTTGGTGCTTTTTGGTGAGTTGATTCCAGACAACTTGGTTGAAAAATGGGAAAATGACTTCAAAACCAAGTTCGAGGGTGAATTAGATATTATTCAAGGAGATAATGGCAATGATAACTTGCTAGAGATGAGTAAGCTAGTCAACCTTTATTCAGAGGGACGAGCAGAGGCAAAAACGTATCAGGACAAGATTTCAGATTTAGAGGCCCAATTATCTTTACTCGAAGGTCAACTCATCCCAGCCAACCTAGCCAAAGAAATTAAGGTGAATTACCCCGAAGTACAAAACCTGAGCATTGGTACGCTGCAAGGTGGCATCACCGATTCAACTGCAGGAACAAGAATCCCTGTGGCTTTTGTACAATGGTCCTCATCAATAAACGACAGTACTAAAACACTTCGAGGCAAACAGCTCTCCGCCTGGCTAGCCTTACGCCTGGAATCAGATTCAGTGCTAGTAAAATAATACCACAAAAAACCCCGCTTCGAGCGGGGTTTTTTGTGGTAGCGTTGGGTTGTAAGAAACTATTAAGACTTTAGGTCATTGACATTTGCTCTAATTTTTGAAATAATACGAAGTACAGTGACGTGAATTATCGACCGTATACTAAATCTGAAGTACGATAAGTTTACGAACAGTAAGATAAGTTTCATGTAATTGTCTCATTAAGACGTGTATTTTTCATGAAACTGTTCACATAAATGAAGGCTCTTTCTCAATTATTTAAATTGATTTATTCAATATGGTTCGTTTCCACTCTTAGCTCATGTAACAAAACACCACCACAAATAACTCCCATTAAACAAGTAAATTGGTCGGATAGTATCTCGCAATACGGTTCGTCATCTTTAGGGTTGGAATTGTATTTGGATCAGCCTGATTTGAATGGGCGCAGTTGCGTGAATTGTCATTTATCACCTACAGGGTTTGATTTAGTTTTCTTTGGAAAATCCAACTCGAGAGCTCAAGATTCTATCATCATTCAGCGAGCGGTATTCGACCCTCAAACGGGTCACGGACATGTGAGCATCGGAGATGCTTACCATATTGCTGCGTACCTCCGCAGCCTCCGTATTTCGACCCAAACCGTTCCAAACAATAATTCAACTGTAGTGCCCATTCCTTCAGGTATCTCACCCGAAAACGTTTGGAACGGTACGACCCCGCTTACTGAAATGCAAATCAATAATTGGGACTTTAGAAACAACATTGCCATCTCCTTCGAATTCCCCAAATGGTTTGCTGGAGACGAAACGAATTCTTTAGCCCACGACAATACAGATTTTATTCCCGAAATAGATCTTTTGACTGCAAAAGAGGGTGATGTCAGTACTGCCTTTGAGGCCTACCTAATCGATCCGAACAATCCGAATTTCCTCGCGCTCATGCAAACAGCGCATTACTCTCTGACTGAAGGAGAACGCCACCCCGGTGAACATAACTATTACAACTTCACCACCTCATTCGACTATCAACGCTGGATGGCCACCTTGTATTTCCAACATGCCATTGACCCGAGTAATAACTTTAATTTTGGGGATGAATTAAGCCCTAATATTTCGAACTTCTCAATTGCCGATGCCCTTTGGGACGCAGGTAATATCGCTCGTCGAAGTCAAGATAACGGCGACGGTACACAAGAGATTGATAATAGGTTACAAAATGAATTAGGCTGGTTGTATCTAGGTTGGTTGACCAATTACGGCGCACGAAACTCTTTCGAGACCCAATACCTAGGTACTGCCTTAAAAGATTATGGCGAAGAGCATCTCGCTACCTTGGTCATTCTGAAATCCATGATCTCTAGAAGTGACCATAGCCAACTCATATATGATGACATATTCTCCCTCTCCTACCTATCTAAAGATGAGTGGTTAGCTGGAGCTATGAACTTCGCTTGCAACCATGTCATTAATGGGTTGAATAATAACAATCCGAGATTTATATTACTTCAAGACGACCAAAAAACCGTGACCTTGAACAATCTCGGTTACACGAAACAAAACATTATTAACAATAACTTTCTTGATTCAACTCAAAAGCAGAACTTAATTCCACTAGTAGATTCGATAGCAGATTTTGTAACCAATATGTGAGATGATATTTTGTTTAATTACAACCTTCCCACCATATTACCAGGAATAACCCACTGATCAAACTCTTCGGCGGTAAGGTAGCCGAGGTTGATGGCTTCCTCTTTCAAAGTTGTACCGTTCTCGTGTGCGGTCTTCGCAATTTTCGCTGCTTTCTCATAACCAATTTTGGTATTGAGTGCAGTAACCAACATCAATGAGTTGTTCAAGTGCGCTTCGATTGCCTTGTAGTTTGGCTCGATTCCCACAGCACAATGGTCGTTGAAGCTCACACAGGCATCGCCGATAAGAGTGGCACTCTGGAGCACATTGAACGCCATCACAGGCTTGAACACGTTGAGCTCGTAATGTCCTTGAGCACCACCGACAGTTACTGTGGTTTGGTTCCCCATGACTTGGGCGCATACCATCGTCATGGCTTCCGCTTGTGTTGGGTTTACCTTTCCTGGCATGATGGATGAGCCCGGTTCATTGGCTGGGATAATGATTTCCCCAATGCCTGAACGCGGTCCTGAAGCGAGTAGGCGAATATCGTTGGCGATTTTATTTAATGATACGGCCAATTGGTTCAAGGCACCATGTGTCTCCACTAAGGCGTCGTGCGCTGCCAATGCCTCGAATTTGTTTTCAGCCGAACGGAATGGGTAGCCAGTGAACTGAGCGATGTATTTCGCTACAGTCTCCGAATAACCTTCGGGGGTGTTGATTCCAGTACCTACAGCCGTTCCACCCAAGGCAACTTCACTCATGTGATCGAGCGTATTGTGAAGAGCCTTGAGCCCATGGTTAAGTTGGCTTACGTAGCCTGAAAACTCTTGGCCTAGGGTCAATGGTGTAGCGTCCATAAGGTGGGTACGGCCAATTTTTACCACTTTCCAGAACTCTTTGCTCTTAGCCTCAAGCGTATCGCGAAGCTGCTCGACGCCCGGAATAGTGGTTTCAATGAGTTTCTTGTAGATCGCGATGTGCATGCCTGTTGGGAAGGTATCGTTCGAGCTCTGGCTCTTGTTTACATCGTCATTCGGATGGATGAGGCTTTTGCCTTCTCCGAGAGTACCGCCCGCGAGTACATGAGCACGGTTGGAAATCACCTCATTCGTGTTCATGTTGCTCTGCGTTCCTGAACCGGTTTGCCATACGACCAAAGGGAATTGATCCCAGTGCTTACCTTCTAAAATCTCATCACATACGGTACCAATTAGGTCACGTTTTTCAACGCTTAAAACACCCGCGTCGCAGTTCGCGTAGGCCGCGGCTTTTTTCAAATATGCGAAACCTTCTATCACTTCTTGTGGCATTGAAGCTTCGGGTCCTATTTTAAAATTGTTGCGAGAGCGCTCCGTTTGTGCACCCCAATACTTATCAGCGGGGACTTTCACCTCGCCCATCGTATCGTGTTCTATTCTGT
>JAKMGS010000109.1 GCA_022424815.1 Schleiferiaceae bacterium
CTGTACAGGCTTTTTCTCTTTGGGTGAACTTGTCGGAATCTTCTCCCCACGCAACGCACGCGAGCGCAAGATTGCATTACGAACTGCTTCTGGCAAATGACTTACATCTTCTGGAACAGCAGTCGGTTTTACTGGGGCAGCTTTCGGTTCTGGAGTGTCCAATTTCACTGGCTCCTTCACCTCTGTCTTAGGCTTCACCGCCTCCGACTTTTGGGCCTCTGCCTCTGCCTTCGCCGCCTGCTTTTTCTCTGTCTTAGACTTTGCAGGTTCCGGTGCTTTCTCGACTTTCTTCTTCGCCGGCTCTTCAGCCTTCACCGGCTCCACAGCCTTTTTCTTTGGCTCGGACTTCTTCTCAGGCGTAGTTTCTTTCTCCGCAGCTTTAGCCGCCACCTCAACTTCTTCCACCTTACCCGCTTCGGCCACCTCGGTAAAATCTACCACTGGCACCTCCTTAGCACTCTCCATACCTGGGATAGGCGTATCATGAAATTCTTTGAGTGCTGCACGGTTCGGCGTGGCTATGGCCGCACGTTTAATCTGACCCGGCAGCAAATAGCTCTCCTTTTTCTGCAATGCCTTCATGTACAACGCATGCAACGGAGCCGCATATGGAAAATCATCCACAGCCTGCTTTAGGCCGATCAAATCCTCCGAAGTAATCTGCTCCGGATGCTTGAACAAGGTGTTGATTTTCTTTGCGTTCATTTACCAATTTGCGATGGCTCTATTCAGCACATCTTCTCGTAATTCTTTGATGATTTCTGCAGCCAATTCGTTCTCAATATCGGAAAAATTAATGTCCGCATCGTAGGGACGAGAACGACTAAACCGAGTATTGAAATTATTCTCTGGGGCCAATTCATTGATGAACTCCACCTGCACACTTATAGTAAACAGCATCTGAGCCACCTCACTGGGACCTCGTGCCGCCTGCGGCCGCAAACTGTATTCGTTTATTTCGCCGCTGATATACATGTCGGCCGGCCCCTGAACGAGCTCCAGCGGCGTCTGCTGCACAAAAATATCTTTGATCGCTTCGGTCACCCACTGCGACGCCTCCGGGTTCACAATCTGTGCATTATTATCAAAAAAGTCTACCTGCATCGTCTTCGCATCCCCCACATTACCGCCCGTAAAGCTGTACCCGCCTTTGCAGGAAGACAGCGCCAGTGCGAGAAATAGGATGGATATGCGGCAGAATTGGACCATTATTCCAAATTATATTGTTTGATCTTGCGATACAAGGTACGTTCAGAAATGCCCAATTCCTTCGCGGCAACCTTCCGCTTTCCATTCGACTTTTCCAACGCCTTCTTGATCAACTCCACTTCTTTGTCCACCAAGCTCAAATTCTCAATCTCAATGGTATTCTCATCCTCATTGAAATCCTCGTACTGCTCGCGATCGATGAAAGTCACCGCCCCGTCCGTCGGACTGTACTCTCCCGCAATCTTCGGGTACTCGCGCTGCATGCCTTCGTACATGCCTTCGCCCGAAGCCACCGCATTTTTCAATGCATTGATTTCCGCGCGCATTTCAAACAACAGCTTGTACAACGCCTCACGCTCCTTCGCAAAATCCGCATTTGATAAATTATCATCGCTCAATCGAGTATTGGCCAATGCCGGCAAATTCGAGGCATCCACCTGAGGCAAATAGGCCTTCAGCACCTCCTTACCCACCAAGCGCGAGGTCTCAATCACACTCATCTGCTCCGCCAGGTTGCGCAATTGACGAATGTTTCCTGGCCAACGGTATTGCTCAAGTAATCGGACCGCTTCGTCGTCCAAACGCACCGGTGGCAAATGGTATTTATTGGCGAAATCCGCCGCAAACTTTCGGAACAACAAATGGATGTCGGCCGGACGCTCTCGCAATGGCGGCAAGTTGATCTCCACCGTGTTTAATCTGTAGTACAAGTCCTCACGGAATTTGCCATTCTTGATTGCCTCGAGCATGCCCACATTCGTGGCTCCAACGACGCGAACGTCAATCTTGTTGGCGCGAGACGTACCCACTCGGATGAACTCTCCCGTTTCCAACACGCGAAGCAATCGCACTTGTGAGGGCATGGGTAATTCGCCCACTTCGTCCAAAAAGATGGTGCCGCCGTCGGCTTCCTCGAAGTACCCTTTACGGGCGCCGGTGGCGCCCGTAAAAGCCCCTTTCTCGTGCCCAAAGAGTTCCGAATCTATGGTTCCCTCAGGAATGGCCCCACAGTTCACCGCGATGTACGGCGCATGCTTGCGGTGGCTCAATCCGTGAATAATTTTTGGGATGGCTTCTTTCCCCACCCCACTTTCTCCGGTGACCAAGACGCTGATGTCGGTCGGCGCCACACGCACAGCTTTCTCCAAGGCGCGGTCCAACAATGGACTTACCCCGATGATGCCGAAGCGTTGTTTGATGCTTTTGATATCAGACATTGGTAGTGTATTAGCGTTTATTCGAAGACTACAGTACCGATCAAGGTCGCTGCCGTACATCTGTCTATTTTAACTTTCACAAAATCGCCAGGCTGGAAGTCGTGGCGATCGAATACTACCACACTGTTGGTGTCGGTACGACCAAATAATTGGTCCTCACGCTTCTTAGACGTGCCCTCTACCAACACCTCGTAGGTATTGCCCACCATGGCTTCGTGGCGCAAGAGTGAATGCTTGTTTTGCAACTGGATGATCTCGTTCAATCGGCGCTTTTTCACCTCAAGAGGGATACCATCTTCCAATTTTCTCGCCGCATATGTGTTCGGGCGCTCGCTGTAGAAGAACATGTAGCCAAAATCGTATTGCACATATTCCATCAAGCTCAACGTCTCCTGGTGGTCTTCCTCGGTTTCCGTCGGGAAGCCCGCAATCATATCATGCGAAATGGCACACCCAGGAATGATTCGGCGAATGCGGTCGATCAGCGCAAAGTACTCCTCTCTGTTGTGCCCGCGGTTCATCAATTCCAAGATGCGAGACGATCCACTTTGCACCGGCAAGTGGATGTAGTTACAGATGTTCTTGTACTTCGCAATGGTCTCGAGCACATCGTCTCGCATATCCTGCGGGTTGGACGTGGAGAATCGGATACGCATGTGTGGCACTGCCTCAGCAACCATCGCCATGAGGTCCGCGAAATGCACCGCGCTGGCCTTAGCCAAATCCGATGCCTTATCAAAGTCCTTCTTCAGTCCGCCTCCGTACCACAGGTAGCTGTCGACGTTCTGTCCCAAGAGGGTAATTTCTTTGTAGCCCTGGCTCGCAAGGTCCAATGCCTCATCCACGATGGTTTGAGGGTTTCTCGAGCGCTCGCGTCCACGGGTGAATGGCACTACACAAAAGGTACACATGTTATCACAACCACGAGTGATGGAAATAAACGCACTTACGCCATTTCCGCCTAAGCGAACCGGTTCAATATCGTCGTAGGTCTCTTCCTTGCTCAGTATTACATTGACCGCCTTACGACCGCCATCGAGCTCCTCCAAAAGATTAGGGAGATCGCGGTAGGCATCTGGTCCTACGACCAAGTCAACCAATTTTTCTTCTTCCAACAACTTTCCCTTCACGCGCTCCGCCATACAGCCCAACACGCCTATTTTCATGTCCGGGTTGGATTTCTTGTGGCCGTTGAAGTGCGCCAATCTGTTGCGAACGGTTTGTTCGGCTTTATCGCGAATCGAACAAGTGTTCAACAACACTAGATCCGCCTCAGCCGCATCTTGAGTGGTCGTATAGCCTTCTTTGGCCAATACTGAAGCGACAATTTCGCTATCTGAAAAGTTCATTTGACAGCCGTAAGACTCTATATAGAGCTTCTTGGTGCCGTTGGGATTGTTGGTCTCGTGGACCGTACCATCATGCTCGTGTGGGTTCTTATCGCCCTCGGCGTAGAGGCCCCTTCCGCTTGCGCGTTTTGTTTTTGCTTCCATAAATCTATTCGCTCAAAACTTTACTTTCTCTTGCGATGGTTCAAAGATACATCGGTATACTGACAATTTGTCCGGTTTGTAAAAATCTATTACGTAGTAATAAGGAAAAAGTTCATCAGTCATACATATATAAGGTGTTGCATCTCATTAAAAATTGGTTTTTACTTTGCGGCAAATTTCAACCCTTACCCACATTATGGCCAACAACCTAGTCATTGTAGAGTCACCGGCGAAAGCCAAAACCATCCAGAAATACCTTGGAAGCGATTTCACGGTAATGTCTTCATACGGTCACATTCGCGACCTGTGTGATAAAGGGATGGCCATCGACATCGAAAACGAATTCACTCCAGAATATTGCGTGTCGAAAGACAAGAAAACCCTGGTTAAGGAATTGAAGGCCGCTGCCAAGAAAGCCGAAAAGGTCTGGCTCGCATCGGATGAGGACCGCGAAGGAGAAGCCATTGCCTGGCACCTCAGCGAAGCCTTAGAATTGAAGGAAGAAAATACCGAGCGTATTGTCTTCAATGAAATCACCAAAACCGCCATCCTACGAGCGGTAGAGAATCCTCGCAAGATCAATAAGGAATTGGTCGATGCACAGCAAGCACGTCGCGTGCTGGATCGATTGGTAGGGTACGAATTAAGCCCTGTATTGTGGAAGAGCATCAAGCGCGGATTGAGCGCCGGTCGTGTGCAAAGTGTGGCCGTTCGATTGATTGTGGAGAAGGAGCGCGAAATCGAAGGGCATACTCCTGAAGCCTCATTTAAAGTGAGCGGAATCTTCACCGACGGAAGCATCTCGTTCAAAGCAGATATTAGCAACGGATTCCCTACTCAAGAAGCTGCACAGAGCTTTTTACAAGATTGCTCTGGGGCCAATTTCACCGTCGAGAGCGTAGAAATGCGCCCTGGCAAACGAAGCCCTGCCGCCCCGTTCACCACCTCTACCCTCCAGCAGGAAGCCAGTAGAAAATTAGGCTACAGCGTAAGTCAAACCATGACCCTCGCCCAACGCCTTTACGAAGCTGGACACATTACCTACATGAGAACGGACAGCTTTAACTTGAGCAACGATGCCATCACCGGAATCGCCCAGCACGTTGAAGTACATTTCGGTCCTGAATACCACCAAGTCCGCAAATTCAGCACCAAGAGCAAGGGCGCGCAGGAAGCACACGAAGCAATCCGCCCGACCAATTTCTCTAAGACCATAGCCGGTGCCGACGACAGACAAAAGCGTCTCTATGATTTGATCTACAAGCGCACCATCGCCTCTCAAATGGCAGATGCGAAATTGGAGAATACGACCATTAAATTGGCCAATGAAAACGCTCCTTCTGCAGAGCGCTTCACTGCCCGCGGCCAAGTCATCACGTTCGACGGATTTATCAAAGTATATACCGAAGGCACGGACGACGAAAACGCAGAGACCGTAGACGGCCAATTACCTGCTGTAAGAGAAGGCGACCGCCTCTCCTACACTGAGATTACCGCCACGCAACGCTTCACCAAGCACACCCCGCGATACACCGAAGCTTCCTTGGTAAAGAAACTTGAAGAACTGGGCATTGGACGTCCTTCGACCTACGCACCGACCATCTCTACCATCCAAAAGCGCGACTACGTGATCAAGGATAGTCTTGAAGGAAACCGACGCGATTACCAAGTCCTTACGCTCAACGCCGACGGCCTGTCCGCAACCACTGCCACAGAAACCTACGGCGCAGATAAAAACAAACTTTTCCCTACCGACAT
>JAKMGS010000031.1:0-3842 GCA_022424815.1 Schleiferiaceae bacterium
CAGTGTGCGCGCTGCTGTTGAATCTTGGAAACATGGCAAGAAGTAATAAGGACAAACTCATTGCAGGGTTGTTTAGGCTGGCTTGGTCCTTCCCTTTTATATTCATTGGACCAGCGCTGTTTATTGGCAAAGGGACGGGAGGTCACTGGTCTTGGACAGCCGTTTCCTTAGTGATCATGGCTACCGGAGTATTCCTCGCTGTGGCAGGCCTACGTTTAGTTCTTAAAGGGTTCTTTAACGACTAATCCCTCGACTCATCTGTTGAGAATTAGATGGTTTTGATCACACGTAATCGTTGGAACTCATTACCTCTCCTGAGATATAGAATGTACATTCCTGGAGGTACATGATCTCCCGGACTCCAAAGAGTTTGATAGCGTTTCCCTGCCAAGGTGCCCTCTGCGACTTTTCGATCCATCAGATCGTATAATTCCAGCTCAATATCCAAGGCTTCACCATCCGGCAGGAATAATTCTACGTAATCTGCAAAGGGATTAGGATATACTAAAGTTCTAGGGACTTCCCCTCCTACTACGACATCTAGGTTACGCTTTGCCAATCCAAGATTTGGAATACCATAGCCTATGCGCATATTGTGGCTATAATAATGTGAGGCACTTGTTTCGAGCGCTTTGATGATCTGTTGGGCAGTGGCATTGGGTTGTGTTTGCCATAGACATGCCGCTGCTCCTGCCATGATGGGCGAACTGAAACTGGTGCCATTTGCCCAAGCTAATTGTCCGTCAGGGCGAAATACATAGGCACCTTCTCCTCGAGCGCAAATATTTGGTTTAACGCGTCCGTCGACCGTATAGCCTCGTGAACTAAAGGCGCTGGCCATGCCGTATTGATTGACACTTCCTACAGTGAGTACGCTATCTGCATCTGCCGGGAAAGTAATTTTATCCCAAGAACTACCTCCAGCGTTTCCGGCACTGGTTACTACAAGCATTCCTGTACGAGCCGCAGCCAAGGCACCCAAGGAGATGATACTGGTGCGACCGTCGAGATCATTTACGGTGTAATCGTCCGCAGGATCGTCAAAGGTGCTGTAGCCTAGGGAACTGTTGATGATATCTGCGCCAATGGAATCGGCAAATTCGGCACCAGCGATCCAGTTGAACATTTCCTCTCGTGTTTCGCTAAGCTCTTTTTCGGTTTTGATCAAGGCATAAGAGGCCTCGGGTGCAGTTCCTACATAGAAATCAGGTTGGAATGTTGCCATAGTGGAAAGCACACTGAATCCATGAGAGGATCCTTGGTAGACATCTGTACCGCCCTCTACGAAATTTCTCGTGGTAAGGATGTTCAAGTTGTCGTTGATATTGACAGAATTCGCCCCAACAAATCCCGCATCTAAAACAGCAATGAGCATACCCTCACCTCGAATTACATCGAGCTCATATCCAAGATTCTGCTGCACAGCTTCTAGGTTAATTTGATCATTTTGAGACTCCGCATACCCATAAAATCCATGTGTGGCGGTACCGCCAGTGATGGGCTGGACTTTTGCGACAAATGGAAGGTTCTGGATTTGAGCAAGTTCGGAAGGTATAGCCTCGACATATATGCCATTCAACCATTTGGAGGTATGTCCCGCGTAAGTAACGATGTTTTCGACGGTTTCTCTTCTAATGTTAGAGACGGGGATATCAGTGGGCCCTAAGGTAATCCCCTGTCTTTCGCGACGTGCGATCGCCCTATCGGAAAGGAACGTAGTGGGTTGCTGCAGTTGCCAAAGGTTTTCTTTCGCAGTGAAGGAAATGAAATAGGCCTGCTGGTCTTGGCCCTGAAGGGACAAGGTGCTCAGTAGGAATGCGATAAGGCCCAATTTCTTCATCCTATTCCGCAATTATTCCTGATCCTATGAGTTCTTCTCCATCGTACCAAGCAGCGAATTGGCCCGGTGTAATGGCCTTTTCTGGTGTTTCGAACTCCATGTATAAACCCTCCTCAACCTTGTGTAAGGTTACGGACACCAAAGGTTGACGGTATCGAATACGTGCAGAATACCGCGCCGTTTCACCAGGCTGCATGCTACGGTCTGGTCTCACCCAATGCTCTTCGGCAGCCGTGATGAACAATGCTTTGCGGTAAAGACCTGGGTGATCGTCGCCTTGTCCTACGTAGATGGCATTGTACTGTGTGTTCACCCCAAGTACGAATAATGGAAGTGGACTGCCACCAATATTCAAGCCTTTGCGCTGTCCTACGGTGTAATAGTGTGCGCCGCGATGCTTGCCTCTTTTTTCTGCATGCCTCGGATGGAAATCGAAAGGCTTGGCTTTTTGCTCCAAGGTTAGACGAGGATCTTGCAGGAAAACTGTATCTCTCGACACTTCCCAAACATTCCCATCTTTAGGTTCCAGCTTCTGTTGAAGGAAATCTGGCAAGCGCACTTTGCCGATAAAGCATAGGCCTTGCGAATCTTTCTTTTCTGCAGTGGCTAAGCCTGCCTCGCGTGCAATATCGCGTACTTCGGACTTTAGCAGTTCGCCTATGGGAAAGAGTGCTTTGGATAATTGGTCCTGGGAAAGCTGACAGAGAAAATAACTCTGGTCCTTATTAGGGTCCTTCCCTCCTAGCAATTGATATATAGTTTGGCCATCGACTTCCACAGAAGATTTACGCGCATAATGTCCCGTAGCTACATAATCTGCACCCAATGACAGTGCCGTCTTCAGGAACAAGTCGAATTTGATTTCCCGATTACAAAGAACATCCGGATTAGGGGTGCGGCCTCGTTCGTATTCACCGAACATATAATCCACGATGCGCTCTTTATACGGGGCGCTCATGTCTATGACTTGGAATGGTATGCCCAATTTATCCGCTATCAACATGGCATCATTGGAATCCTCGACCCAAGGACATTCGTCGTGAATGGTCACACTCTCGTCCACCCAGTTACGCATGAACAACCCGATGACGGTGTAGCCTTCCTGCTGCAACAGATAGGCTGTCACAGAGGAATCAACACCACCGCTTAAGCCTACAACTACTGTAGTATTACTCTTCGCTTTCGCCATAGACCTTTTCATTCTTGAGCGAACCTTTTATAAATTGTTGCTTCTTCGTCATTTTACCACCACTATAGTAGTACCAGGTGTTGTGTTTTAATCCTAGGCGATATTCTCCTTTAGAAAGTAATTTTCCGTTGGTATCATAATGTTTACATTCCCCATTTAGCTGGTCATTGACAAAAGTTGCCTCTGTACGTTTCTTTCCGTCTTCCCACTTCAGTATCCATGGACCTTTTTTCAATCCATCTTCATAAGAAATTTGTTCCGCAATGACTCCGTTTTCGAAATATGTTATTTCATCTCCATGCTTTACTCCTTCTCGATAAACGCATGTTTGGGTAAGGATTCCCGTCAAATCATAATAAGTCCAAAGACTATCCTTACGCTGATTATTATACAATCCCTTGGCCTGTAGTTGACCATTGCTATGATAAGCGGTTGCAAAACCTATACCTGTCTCACCACGATAAACTATTTCTGACATGACTCTTCCTTCTCCTTCATAATAATATTTGAAGGTGCCAACTGGTATATCGTCTTTAAACGTGCCGGTATAACGGGTTTTACCGTTTTCATATTTCTTAACCCATCTTCCTTGCTTCATTCCGGAGGAATCTAACTGGTTTACCTGAGCATACATTGCAAGGCTCAAACAAAATAAAATGGTTGTAAGAATATATTTCATGAATACAAATTTAGGCACTTACCACAAGTGAACCGGCAAGGATTGAATTAGTTCCACACCAAAATATACGGGACTGTAGGTGCCGCCTGGGAAGTATTTTTGTCTGAGGTTCATTTTGAGATTTGATAAGGGGC
>JAKMGS010000031.1:3852-16311 GCA_022424815.1 Schleiferiaceae bacterium
CCTGTACTCCAGGTGCAATCATCAGGCCAGAACCCACCTCTATTCCACCACCACCAGCTATTCCAGAAGTCAAATCCACACCGTATCTAAAATTCTCGCTGTTTTTCATAAAGGCTGCACTGAACAACCCCTCTGCATAGGCACCGTAACCGCCACTGGCCGCCCAGAACGTATGACCATAGGTATCCAATGAATAGTTCTCATTGCTCCAAGCCTCAATGCCTAGCCCCATGGATATACCTGACATAGGATTGTAAGGATAACCGTTTCTATCTATTCCAGGAGAACGCTGTTGTCCCACTCCTGCCAACACTTTTAAGGCTACCTCGCGTGAGTCTTTATAAGTGCTTTCCGCACCTCTATAATGAAAACCTAAAGAGCTCTTGAAATCTATATGTCGGCTGTAGGAAACGAAGGGAATAGAAGCTTCATCGATTAGCGCCGTCCATTGTCCTACGCTGAATTGATGTCCACCAAACTGAGCTCCAGCACATACCATAGTGGATATACCCCCACCTGTGTACACACCGCCACCGCCACCGGATCCTAGGTGGGTACGAAAGAATAGTCGTTGTGAAGGGGTATTAAAGCGTAACCCCATGGAGTAATTCATATAACCGTCAATATTACCCAATGCACCTGCCCCTAGTTGCAGTTCAGCTCCAACGGTATGAATGGTGTTCAAATACTGCCCAACACGCACACCTGCATAAGCACTTTGCACCGGTTCACTGTTGCGGGAAGCATCTTCCGGCCCTAAGAACCAAAGACCAGTGACTAATTCGAAGTAGGTTGGATAATAGCTGTTGTGGCCGCTGTATTCTATTCGATAAGGCAATACATATGTGTAGCCGATGGATATATGATTCGAGGTAATAGCTCCTGAAGGAAAATTAATGTGATTGTAGGCTACATCCACAATCCCGTATTTACTCTTAGTAGCAGTTATTCCCGCATACCCACGGTACATTAATCCATCACCATCCGGGGCTCCTGCACCCCCTCCAGAGGCTATCGATCCCCCCAGATGAGCAAAAACCCATGGGCGAATGTATTGATACACGCCTGCCGTAAATCCGAAGGCATAAAAACCACCATAATTACCCAAAACAGCGCTCTGGGTCTCTAACCCCCCAGAGATAGAGGTTTTTGTCTTCGTATAATCCTTGACTAACTCAAAGCGCTGGGTCACCCACATCATATCATTAGAAGATTCCAACGGCTCAAACATAAGAGTCATGGAAGTCCCCTGCCCCATAACGTATTGATGGGCTACGACGAAAAGAAGGAGCAACAACCTGCGCATCAGAATTGGGTATTAAAAGGAATATTAAAGGTCATGCCCAATTGCCACCCGTAGGTAGGGAATGCCTGAGAGGAATATACGTTACAGATACCGCGACCTGTAACATCCCAATAATCGTTTACAGGTATTTCAAAACCCGCATTGACAAAAGCTAGCGCGGCAGCGCCCCATAGGTTAATTCCACCCCCTGCTCCGGCTCCTACCTGCGTCTCGATAAACCAAATATTTGGCTGAAGGCGTAAGCCAAACAAACCTTCTGCATAGGCACCTCTGCCGTCTGTAAAGGCCCAGTAACTCTCTCCACGAAGCTGGACCATACCTTTTCTGTACAGTTGAAATGCTATGCCAAGGTTTGAAAAGCCATCTTCTCCGAGATACGTTCTGACCCCATTTTCAATACTGAGATTCATGGGTAAATAGCCTATTTCATTTTGAGTCGAAGTATATTGAAAATCTATACCCGTGTGTAATCCAGTGAATCCGAAGTAAAAGGGTCCTTCTAAGCTTTTCAACACTCCCGAACTTACACCAACGAATTTTCCGTCATTGTGCCATTGTAGCTCTCCTTGCAGCCCGCCTAGGAGTCCACCTCCAGCAGGGGCTTTTCCACCCCCTCCGGTACCGGCATTGATTTCGCCTAGCAATCGGATGGGGCCATAATCTCCATAGATGCCATAGCCTCCATATACGTCCATGTAGCCTCCAAGATCAGTAACGGCGGCAGTGAGGTATACGCTTTTGTAGGTGTGTTTATCAAACAATCGGCCCCCGACCCCTACAAATCCTGTATTTCTTTGGTGCTCATTCCAAGTAGAATACATCACATTCGTAAAGATTTGAGCCTGAGATACTACATAGGGCTGTCGCACAAAATTTTGGTGCAAACGTACGTTTAACATAGGGCTCCACCCTTGAATCACACCCGTGCTCACATAGCTGTATTGACCGCCTATTCCCCACTCAAGGGTATTTGTACGGTGTTGCAAGAGCAAGGCTGTTGTTAAGAATCCTCCAGAGCCATCGTTGCTTTCCGCCCCTCCACCTGTGGTGAACATCACTTTAGGGTGTAGGGACCAATTCTGTCCTACATCCATCGTCGTACCTGCCTGATACCCGAACGTATAATATCCTGCCCGAGTCCCCACTGCGGCGTTATTCAATCGTATGCCAAAATAGCTTGGCCCATCTTTTACATGGTAATTCGCAGCCGTACCCATAAAGCCTATTGGACCCTTTGGGGCCTCTATGACTTGGAGGTAATCAAATTCTATTGACGTCGTTTGTGAGAAACCAAGAGTTGATAGGCACACTGTAAAAAGTATCAATGGTTTCGTTAATCTGAGAATTGGATGCATTTTTTATGTTCCTTGTCGCGTTCGGCCTGAGCATTAAAGTTAATGAGTAAGATCCCAATGATTATTAGTATTCAAGAGAATTCATTCTTTTGTCAATCTAAACACTCACCCGCATGGATGCACTCTAGTATGCGAGAAGATTTGGCTAGTTATTTTCCTAATCAGTCGCGAAGATTATTCCAATAAAAAACCCCGAGAGCGATGCTCTCAGGGCTTTCTTGTTGTTGGCGATCCGGACGAGACTCGAACTCGCGACCCCAAGCGTGACAGGCTTGTATTCTAACCAACTGAACTACCGGACCAGTTTTCCTTTGCGGTCTGCAAATGTAAAATGGAATTTCAATCTATCAAGGGATAGAGTAAAAAAAAGTGAAATATTTTTCGTGTTAGCTTTTGGCGTGCAGCCTGTGGTAATTGGGGGTGATTCCGTAGGTTTGGCCTAAACTATTGAAGACCATGCAGACAGCCGTAATTCTCGCTGGAGGAAAAGGAACAAGATTGGCCACGGTTCGTAAGGATATTCCTAAACCAATGATGCCCGTATTGGACAAACCCCTACTCCAGTATCAAATAGAGTTATTGGCAGAACATAGGTTCAACAAAGTTTGGCTCATTGTAGGGCATTTACACGAGCAAATCCAGGAATATTTCGGAGATGGGTCGCGCTTCGGTATTGATATTCAGTACTATATAGAAGGAAGGCCTCTGGGCACCGTGGGCGGTGTGAAAGCGCTCGAAGCGCATTTGACCGAGCCTTTTTTGGTGTTGTACGGGGATGTGATGATGAATATGGATTTAGAGAAACTGGTCCTGTTTCATCAAAAAAAAGGGGCGGATGCTACATTGGTGGTGCATCCTAATGATCATCCTTACGACAGCGATTTATTGGATGTTGATGGTCAAGATCGTGTTACGGCCTTCTATCCTAAGCCACATCCAGAGGGCTTGCGTTATCGAAACTTGGTAAATGCCGCGGCCTATGTGTTCAATCCATCAGTGCTTACAAAGCTGGAAGCTGGTGTAAAGGCGGATTTTGGAAAGGACATATTCCCTTGGCTCTACAAGGAACTGAAGGTCTATGCCTACAACACTCCGGAATATTTAAAGGATATGGGAACGCCGGACAGATTATCAAAGGTCGAAGAGGCCATATCTTCTGGTAAGGTGGCCCAACGAAATCTGAAAAACCCACAACGTTGTGTTTTCCTTGACCGCGATGGCGTGATCAATGTCGATACGGATTTGATTCACAGGGCGGAAGATTTTGAACTCTACCCCTATGCTGGCGAAAGTATTCGCAAGATCAATAAGATGGGCTTCCTAGCCGTAGTGGTGACGAATCAAAGTGTTTTGGCCCGTGGCATGTGTTCGGTGGCCGATTTGGATGAGATTCACAAAAAGATGGAAACAGAATTGGGCCATCAAGGCGCCTTCGTTGAAGCCATCTACTACTGTCCTCACCATCCGCATGGAGGTTTTCCAGAGGAGGTTCCTGAACTAAAAATTGATTGTCATTGTCGTAAACCTAAACCCGGCATGCTCTTGGATGCAGCGCAGCGTTTCAACATTGATCTAAGCCAGAGTTATCTTGTCGGTGATAGTCCAAGAGATATTGAGGCCGGACAAAATGCAGGAGTAACGACTATTCGTGTAAAAACCGGGCATGGTCTGAAACCCAGTGGAGCAACGCCGGATCACCACGTAAAAGATTTAGCAGCAGCGGTAGCGTTGATCGAATCGCTCGAGCAATAGATTACTTTCCCTCGAAGTCTTTGCGGAATTGGATCCCGACCCCTTGCGTATAAGGCCCCGTGTTTTGAAGTAGCGGATCATTTCGATTGCTTCTGTTGAACGCTCGAAGCACTGTTCGACCATCTTTGGTCAACTCATATTCTATCTGCGTATCGCCGAGCAACAGCGTAGAAGATCCATCTGAGGCAATAGGAACATCTAAAGAGGAATTAATGCGCAATCGGCCGTCCATGAAGTCCTTGCTCACCCCTAGTCGTATTTCATCACCGCTTTGGACCAAGGAATTATATGGGTTGTTACCTGTGGTGTAGTCCAATTCTACATCCACATAGGAACCCAATCCTGCGGCGATCCACGTGCCAAATTGGCTCACCAAAACCTCTGAGGTAGAGCGAGTAAAGGATTCACTAAGATTAATTCCTTCCTGAACTCCCAAATTCTGGCGGTAAAAATCTCCCAACATCAATAGTGAAAACGCTTGATAGTTCATCGCATCAGCAGTGAGTATGCGACGTTCTAATTCTTGCTGATACGAAGAAGGGCTATGCGGCAGAACAATATCGAAGCCTATTTCAGGCTGCAGCAACGAACCGGTCAGCGTGATGATCAAATCTACATCTACGTTCTCGTTGGAATAATTGGCATTTGTCACTAACCCCTTTAAATCCGTATTGACCGAATACTTCGCTTGGAGATTAACCTCTGCTTCGTACAGATCTCCTGACCATAAAATGGTACCTCCGGGGATCAATTCAAAAGGTTTGTTAATGATTCCTTGCAAGGTGAACAAGTAATCTCCCGAAGCAATGGTATAAAGTCCGTACAGCTCAATCGATTCATCTTCCAAGATCTTCACACGCATATTTCCTGCCCCTCGTGAGGAAATAATGTCCCCCATCACCTCGTCTAGAATGAGCTCGACCAAGGCATCTGGCAACACTTCTATCTCCATATCCGTAGTGAAATACTCCAAAGATTTTGCCGTGGAAGTGTCGACCGTGGCCCGAGATTCATTAGATACAAAACGCAAGAACGATGGTGTCTCCACCTCTGTTGGGTTATCTAATGGGATCTTCAATATTGACCCTTTTTTTGTCGTAGCATTAAGTCCCAAGTGTATCTGCTCTACCGGGCCTTCTACAATTAGATCACCATCGACTATTCCAGTGCCATAGAAATAAGAATCATATGCCCTATTCAACTGCATCCCCAATGCACTATCGGCCTTTAAGTGAATATCAAAATCTAGCATTGAGAAGCGATCATGATGAATTTTACCCCAAGTCAAAGCGGCTGTTTCATTGGTACCATCCGACCAGTACGATGAGTCTAATTCTATTTGCTTTTCGTTCAATCCGAAATCTAATGTGGAAGCCGTTAATGAAGTACCACTAACTGGGATATTAAATGTTGGATTCGTGAGTGAAAACTCTCCATCAGCTTCCCAATCTAGGACAGGGCCAGATACACGAGCGCTACCGCTTAAGATCCCTGATGTTTCAGTTAGAACACCACCCAATAGTGGTTCAAAAGGGTGAATATTTACATGATCCATTACAATGACCATATCCAAATCATCGATACTTGGATCATAGTGACCTGATATTCTTGCTTTTGTCGCACTAGGTTGTAACAAGCTACCGGTCAAATACACATCACTGACAGCTGTAGACCACTTTAAGTTACTTGTAAAATTACCTAGTAACTCTCTGTTTATGACTACGTTGGACCATTGAAAATTACCAGTTCCTTCAAGATTAGGATAAGATGCCTCCACATTAAGAATTGCATCTATTCGACCATCAAATTGCATTCGTGGTTCTCGGTACCAATAATTCAGCCAATTTGCCTTTATATTCGACAAAGAAATGCGCAAAGGATTTGTGGCCAACTCTCCTATGCCTCCTCTCATCCTAATGGTACCCAAGGAACCTTGAATCATTACACTATCCGTGTTATAACTTGTACTGTTCCAATAAACCGGAGCGGCCCCAACCAAAGATGCTTGATGCGTCCCCATTTGAAGTTCTAATAAATTGGGTGTAAATACCCCCGCCCTGTATTCTGCCCCAGCCAACAGACTTGTCGAAATACTATCTCTAACATGTGCCAAGGCGGTAAATTGTTGAAAATCGCTCGGAGAATCCCATCTGAACATTATGCTATCCAAGGGTATAGAGATACCATCAACAGCTCCAGCCTTAAGAAAGGCTTGAATACCACGGCTTTCTTTTGCGCCCTCTCCTCCTATAGCAAACGCTTCTATCCCTTTGTAACGTAAATGCGGGACTTTCATGCTGTAATTCCAGGCTGAGGACGGACCATTAAAATTGGCCATCATATATCCGCCCTCGGGCAGGACTATTCCAAGGTGTAACAACTGGCTCAACCAATCAATAGTACTGGCTTCAAAAGCTAACGTGGCATTCACATTCGTGATAATCTTAGGACCGCCTGCTAGATCACTAAAAAGCACATCTGGTATTGTGCTTAAGCCATACCAATCAAATCTACCTTCAACGTAGCCTTGCATTACATCGCTGCTCACCCCTATGCGTCTACCTGAACCTTGCTTTTGGTGAACTACATCAAATGCATTGATAAAAACGACATCTGTGGGGCGTTGTAGCAAAAGATTCTGGGCATTGAAGAATCCAGTCAAATCTTCTTTTACTTCTGCCGTAATCTGGGCACTTAGAACTTGTCCCGTATCTAAGGGATCCAGCAGTTCCAGTCCTAGGGCATTGATATTGGATTGCACATTGAAAGTACCTTGTTCTGCGACCAGGGATCCATCGATATCCATCAAGCTATCCAAACAGGACCACCAAATGGAATCCTTACTTCTTAGGTGTTGCCAATTAAAACTGAATCCTCGTACCGAGTAATCATCAAAAACCAGAGTTGGCGCTACACCTACCACCTGTACACCTTCATTTGCGATGAGAGACTTTAAATTAGGTTTAATAGCTGCCTTTATAGAACCTCCACTGAGCGGTCCTTGTGAAAACTTGGGTAGATTCAGCTCCAATCGAGCTACATCCTTCCATTCCTTTGACCAAATCCGTGCGGTATTCCTTCCCTTACTTGCCTCGAGATCATAGGCCAACGTACCATATTCTACTGATCCTTGAATCGAATATTGTAGGTCGGTGGCCTGCATCTTTGGTTCAGATAGCCATTTTGCCAGCAAAGTACTGTCGTAGGCTTGCTGTTTCAAATGGAGGCTTCCTTTCAAATCAAAGCGAGGATTGCGCAGCTGCGCGGTTGCTCTGCCGGTAAAGTAATGATGATAGAATTGGGCAGTTGTAGTGATCGAATCGAAAGATGGTCCAGAAACATCCAGGTCTAGATCTACTCCACGAGTAAACCCACTCCATTCCTCAGGAATTTGCGATAATTTGAATTCCTGCGAGGTACTTACCCTACCATTACAACGTATGCCATTCTCGTCCCATTGAACATCTCCGAGAACTGTTGCCCCCAAATTAATGTTTGCATCAACCTTAAACGCATTGCTTTTGCCGAGGTGGAGCTGAGTTATATGAACATTCGTTTCAATGGTGTCTAATTCTAGAGCACCGCTCACTTCTTCACACTTCACACCTTGGGTAAACGATACCCTCGAAGTCATTAGATCCCCTTTAAGATGCTGATTATTTGGCAGTTCAACCTCGAAAAACTGAATTCTACTGTCGGATATGGTAAGAGGAAAACCTGCTGTCGACGTATCTAATGGTAAATCACCCAGCCACTGAGAAAACAGTGCTGTATCCCTTGCATCGATGCTGATCGTATCGCAAGAGATGGATTCTATATTAACTATTCCTTGGCTCCATCGCACATCAGCGATACGCACTCCTTTGAGTGTAGCAACGGTTTTTTGATACAGTTGAAGGTCCAATTTTGTTATCGTAAACTCCCCGTCCGCATAATTCATTCCGGTAAAATCCGTACTAATACCAAAGGTTTCTAATGCCGGTGCAGCGTACCGATTATAGAGAAAACACTGTACCGATGAAGAATGCAGAATTAGCCAAAAAACTAAACAAGCCGCTCCTATAAATAACCCTAGACCAATTCCCAATCTACGGGTGGTTCTCATGGCGGTACTTTGATGTATTTTTGGGGCATTCATGAAGCGACAACCTTATATTCTAGCAATTGAAAGTTCTTGTGACGACACAAGTGCTGCCGTTATGCATGGCAATGTGCTGTTGTCCAATATTGTCGCTTCCCAAAAGGTACATGAAGAATACGGCGGCGTCGTGCCAGAATTGGCCTCCAGAGCGCACCAACAAAATATTGTACCCACAGTTAATCATGCGTTAAAGGTAGCAAATATCAGGCCCCATGAATTGGACGCCATCGCATTTACTAACGGCCCTGGACTTATGGGTTCCTTGCTCGTTGGAACCTCTTTTGCTAAGAGTTTAAGTTTAGCGCTGGATATTCCGCTCATCCCGGTACATCACATGCATGCCCATATACTGGCCCACCTCATCCATGGCGCTCATGAGGAGCCCATCTCTTTCCCGTTCCTATGCCTTACGGTCAGCGGTGGCCACACCCAACTTGTCAAAGTGGATGGACCTAAGCAAATGACTGTTTTGGGAGAAACTATTGACGACGCTGTAGGTGAAGCTTTTGATAAGGCAGCCAAGATCCTTGGGCTTCCCTATCCTGGTGGACCTATGATCGACAAGCTTGCTGCTCAGGGCAATGCTAATTACTTAACGTTCGCAAAACCAAATTTACCGGCATACGATTTCAGCTTCTCAGGCTTGAAGACAAGTTTCCTTTATACCCTACAACAACGGGTAAAGGATCATCCAAATTTTGTGGTTGAACGCCTCAATGACATATGTGCCAGCTACCAGAAAGCCTTGATAGACGCGCTCATGCGAAAGGTTAAGAAGGCTGTTAGAGATACTGGGATTCAGAACGTTGCAATTGCTGGAGGCGTGAGCGCAAACAGTGCTCTTCGCAAAGAATTAAAAACGTGGGGGGCAAAGCATAAGTTATCTATTTTCGTCCCCCCGTTTGAATACACCACGGACAATGCCGCCATGATCGGTATTGCAGGATATTACAACTATTTGGCCGGTGAAAATGCGCCCTTGAGCACCGGAGCACAAGCGAAAATTGACTTTTAATGCAACTGTTTTACGGACATATCAATGGTATAGAATTTCATTTAGATGCTGGTGAAATACAGCATTGTGTGAAGGTTCTTCGAAAGTCTGTTGGAGATCACATACACTTTATAACTGGCAATGGAGCACTCTACGAGGGTGAAATCTCTTTTATGTCAAAATCAAAGGTTTACGGTTCGTTTACTGAAGTAGAGCGTGAATTCGGTAAGGTCCCTTATGATTTAACCGTTGCCATTGCTCCTACCAAGAGTATGGACCGGATTGAGGCCTTTGTTGAGAAAGCTGTGGAGATGGGAATCAGTCGAATAATCCCTATCATTTGCGAGCATAGTGAACGACGTACCATTAAAACAGAACGCCTTCGTAAAATCGCGTTGAGTGCCACTAAACAAAGCCTCAAAGGAGCATTAGTGCACATAGACGAATCCATAAGTTTTCAGGAATTTCTAGCCCAAAAACAGGAACAACTTATGATTGCACATTGTGAATATGACGAAACTAAGAAAGGTATTCATGAAGTGCTTAATCCATCCAGGCCCTTATGCATTATGATAGGCCCGGAGGGAGATTTCTCGCCTTCTGAAGTGCTAGCGGCTAAATCAGCGGGCGCTAAGCCAATTCATCTGGGCTCGAGCCGTCTTCGTACCGAAACTGCGGGCCTTGTGGCCGTGGCGACGGTGTATCACTTGCTGGACTGATTTTTTCGTGGTCTAACTCTCTTTCATAAGGGTGCTTCCAGTCGTCCCACAATACTTCCTCCTCCTCTACACGTTCTTCATTGCGCAAGGATTCAATAGGTTCCAATTTTCGGTAGTACACCGCAAGCATAACTCCTACAATCGCACCACTCAAGTGACCTTCATAGCTAATGGTCGGGTCATGAGGCAACACGCCCCAAACAAAACTCCCGTACAAAAACACCATTAACAGGCTCTGAGCCAATAATTTAACATGCAGCCGCAGCACCCCGCTGAAGAACACAAAAGCTACCATAGCGTACAACCACGCGCTCGCCCCAATGTGCACATTTGGTCTACCAATACACCAAAGTAAAATCCCTGGCGCTATGAGGCTGATGAACCAAACTCGATCGAAAATCTTTGGAAAACTGTAGCGAATTAGTGCCCCTACAAAAAATAGGCTGATGGTATTACTCACAATATGGTTGACATCACTGTGTAACCATGGAAAGGTAATTGGTCCGTACCAAGAATGAACATCACCAGGTACTATACCGAATCTTCGGAGCGGAATGCCGGCCCCCTCCTCCAACAGGAAGATTGACCAAGCAAGTATGAGCCAAAGACTCGGCCATAAAAACAGGCCTTTGTGAATTCCATATTTTCTCCAATGAGACATAGCGAAAAGATAGTTACTTTCGAGGTATGAAACCGCTTGCAGAACAGCTTCGACCACAGAACTTGGACCAATATTTGGGCCAAGAGCACCTCATAGGTCAAAATGGCGCATTGCGCCGAAGCTTAGAAATTGGTAGATTGCCGTCAATAGTTCTTTGGGGGCCGCCTGGAGTGGGAAAAACTACGCTTGCGTTGCTCTTAGCCAAAGAACTAGAAGCGCCTTTGTATCAACTAAGCGCTGTAAGTGCTGGTGTAAAAGATGTACGTGAAGTGCTCGCAACAGCGGAAAAAAAGAGCCTTTTTGACAGCAACCGCCCTATCCTCTTCATTGATGAAATCCATCGATTTAACAAAGGCCAACAGGATAGCCTGCTCCATGCTGTGGAACGGGGATGGATTACACTCATCGGTGCCACTACGGAAAATCCTTCTTTTGAAATAAATGCGGCCCTTCTTTCTAGAATGCAGGTTTATGTACTGAATTCACATTCTAAGGAGGACCTCTCCAAGATGATTGAATTGGCCAATGCGTCAGAATATGCCACCCAAAAGGACCTAAAGATCACTGCATACGACTTCTTGATTCGTCAGAGTATGGGCGATGCAAGGAAGCTTTATAACCTTGTAGAGCTCTGTTTTCAACAAGGACAACGCGGTGTACCTATCGATGAGGAGTTTGCACAGAACGTCTTGAGTAATGCCCAGATTCGCTACGATAAAGGCGGTGACGAACATTACAACGTCATTTCAGCCTTCATCAAATCCATTAGAGGTTCTGATCCACAGGCAGCGGTATATTACCTCGCACGAATGATTGAAGGTGGAGAAGACGTAAAGTTTATTGCACGCAGATTAATCATTTCGGCTTCGGAAGATGTCGGCCTCGCCAATCCAAACGCATTGATGCTCGCCAATGAAACCTTTAGCGCGGTGGAGCGCGTTGGCTGGCCAGAAAGCAGAATAATTTTGAGCCAGTGCACCATATATTTGGCCACTTCACCGAAATCTAATAGCGCCTATGCGGCCATTGGCAAGGCGCAAAAACTGGTACAACAAACAGGGAATCTAGAAATTCCGGACCACCTTAAGAATGCTTCTAGTGCTTTAGCCAAAGATTTAGGACATGGCAAGGGTTATTTATGTCCTCACGATTATCCAGCAAGCTTTACACCTCAAGAATACTTACCAAAAGAGATTCAAGGAAGTGTGCTGTGGTCACCTGCGACAAATGCCAAAGAGCAACAAATTAGCGCCCAGCAAAAGGCCATGTGGAAAGACAAATACGGAGGTTAACGCAAGAGCACCTCAGTGCGTCTATTCAAGGCTCTACCCTCCTCTGTATCGTTTGGAGCAATAGGCTTGTCCATTCCTCGACCTTCCGAGGCAAGTCTTTTAGAATCAATACCGTGCTGTACCAGCCAACTCAGTACTGCCGACGACCTGGCCTCGCTTAATCTTTGATTATAGCTCCGTCCACCTTGATTGTCGGTATGTCCAATGATGGTTGCGTTCAAGTCCAAATTGTCCAGAAG
>JAKMGS010000110.1 GCA_022424815.1 Schleiferiaceae bacterium
AGGTGTTGAACACGTCATGCTTCTTACGCATGTCCATCATCGAGGCCATGTAGAAATAGATCTTTTGACGGTACTGGTTGTCGTAGTAGTTCCAGAGAATAGGTTTCTCACACACACGACACGGGTTGTCGATGGAAATATCGTAGCCCAATTCCTCGAACATATAGATCATCTTCGGCCCAGGAATGGTGTAGAAGAAGGCGCTGGCTTGAATGATTCTATCCGCCCGTGTGGCCAGGGTCTTGGTATCATACCCGCCGCTCGAGTTCCCGTAGGTTTTGATCTTGTACGACGCACGCTCTTCGTCATGACTTTCCATGTAGCTGATCAGGTGCTTGTCGGTCCAGCCGCGCTCCTTGTAGATGCCCCACTTAAAGTCGCTATCTGGCGTATAGCCCATGGCCGCTTCGTAGTACTGGTGCGTGGCGTTCCCCCACAGCAGCATGCCGTAGTCGCTCAACTCCTTCTCTTCCTGGTTGGGTCCCCAGTGCTCGAGGATCACATAGAAATCCGAATCTTCATTCCAACACACGTCCGCCATGCGCTTCAAAGCAGCGATTCTCGGCGCTTGGTAATTATCTGCATTCGAGCTGTTGGTGAAGCCCTTGGTAAAGTCGAATCTGATCCCGTCAATCTTGAATTCCTCGATCCAATAGGTGTTGATGCGGTCCATATAATCGCGCGTAGGCTGCACGAAATGATCGAAGTCGTTCCCCCAACAGTTTGGTGGGTGCGGACAATTCTGGTTCATGTATGGGTTGTTCGCCGCCGGACGGTTGTTGTTACCGTCCCACCACATCTGCGCTATAGGATTTTGCCCAAAGGCGTGGTTGAAGACTTGGTCCATAATCACCGCAATCCCTCGGCTGTGACAGCTGTCCACGAACTCGCGGAATTTATCCGGCGTGCCGTAGTATTTGTCCAGCGCCATGTGAAAAGACGGGTTATATCCCCAGCTCGAATTGCCCTCAAACTCCGAATTTGGCATCAGCTCGATGGCGTTCACCCCGAGGCGCTCTATGTAATCGAGCGTATCGATCAGCGTCTGGTAATTGCGCGTAGTTACAAAGTCGCGAATGAGCAATTCATAGATGAGCAGCTCCTCTTGTGGAGGGGCGTTAAAGGTGGTGTTGGTCCAATTATACACTGGCTTCGCCGTCTCATACAAAGACACAATACCGGTGGTTTTACCCGTCGGATAATTTGGCATATTCGGGTATGTGGCACTTGAAATATATCCATCATTCCAAGGGTCCAAGACCTGCTCCGAGAACGGATCCGCCACTCTGAGCTCCCCGTCGATGAGGTACTGGTAGGTGAACGGCTGTCCCGCGGGCACGGTCATCTCTAAGAACCACCAAGCGCCGCCTGGCGTGCGCGTCATGGCATTCACCGTATCCGGCATATAGTCGTTATGAGAGGTCAAACAGTACACGCGGTTTTTGAACGGCGCATAGAGTTTGAAAAAGACCGTGGTATCATTTAGTTCATTGATCCCTTGCTCCATACCGCTCGGCATCACGCCCACCTGCAATGGGGTTTGTACGGCATAGTGCACGGTGTCGTATTCGGTCGAGCTGCCGTAATCCGCTTGCAACACCACCGTATGGACCCCTGCAACGGTGCTGCCCAAATAAAAGTTGTCCTGCTTCGTAGAATCTTGGAAGACCAGCGTACCGTTATCGTACACCTTCATGTCCGCCTTTTGGTTAGAGGCCACGATAAATTCAATGGAATCGCCCGGGTTGATCAGCATGGTGGTCGACGGAGCCAAGAACTTGGCAATCAAACCCGCATTCGGCGGGTATACGTCGTAGTAGATATCATTTCCATTGGGGTCGCGACCTACAATAGAGCCGCTCGCGTTGCGGAATACGAAGGCCATTTCCTGCACAACCACGCTCGAACCAAAGCCGTAGAAGGTCGGCATGTGATACTCAATCTTGTGCAGGTTATTGCCCAAGTTTGTCATCAGCACAGACGCATCTGCCGTACCCCAGTTTCCCTGCACATGCTTCCAATCTGTCGGTGAGGTACTCTGGTTTGTGATCAAGCCCGCGTGGGCATAGACCGGCACTACCCCGGTCAACGCTCCGTTCCCTTCGGTGGCATCATAAATGATGGTCACCGTATCGTTTTGGGAAGGAAAGGCAGGGGTTACCGTCAAAATCTGTGCGTTCGCTAGTGCAGCGAAAGCCACAAATAAAAGGGCGGCGAGTGAACGTGTAGTGGTCAATTTCATATCTGTACTCTGATGATGTGCTTTGTTGTGGGTTAAAATTAGGGCAAAACAGGCGGAGAAACTACCCGGATTTTGTCGCGTTTGCCTAACTTAATGGTCCAAACATTCAAACTATGATCTTATCCACTACCTCTACCGTTGCGGGCAAAGAAGCCTCTGAAACTATCGGCATTTGCCGCGGCAGTACCGTCCGTGCCCGCAATATTGGCCGTGATATTTTCGCAGGCATCAAGAACATTGTCGGCGGTGAAATTGAAGAATATACCAAGCTACAAGCCCAAAGTCGTGAGCAGGCCTTACAGCGCATGGTCAAAGATGCGGAACGCCTCGGTGCAGATGCTGTCATTAACGTGCGCTTCACTACTTCGATGGTGATGCAAGGCGCAGCCGAAATGCTGGCCTACGGTACCGCTGTAAAGCTGAAATAACATGTGGTTCTTGGGAATTCATGCCCTCATCTGGGGCTTTGTATTCATTTCCGCAATTGTGCTGGGCATTCGCGCCTATCGCAAGAGCAAGCTAGAGGATTTCGAGGACCGTAGTAATTAGGACGCCAGCGGTTCTAGAGCTATAATACGGTCACACATATACCGAACAACATCGGGGTCGTGAGAGATGAAAATCATACTCAGGCCCCTTTTCTTTTTAATTCCATTCAACAGGTTCAATACTTGGGCCTGAACACTCACATCCAGGGCACTCACACTCTCGTCACAAATCAAGAGCTCCGGATCCGCCGCCAAGGCACGAGCTATGCCGATGCGTTGACGCTGTCCACCTGAAAAGGCGCTAGGCTTCTTCTGTAAATCCGAGGCCTGCAAACCCACCTCTTCCATCAAGGCCTCGGCCTTTGAAAGACGTTCTACCGCAGAAAGTTGGCTTTGGTGCTTGCGCAGCACTTGGTCCAATGCCCATCCAATACGCTTACCACTGTTCAACGCGCTATAGGGATCCTGGAAGATGAATTGAATTTTGCTTCGATCGCCGCTGTATTTCCAATGCTTGTACTGATGCGTATTGAGTCCTACAATCGCACGGCCGATAGTGCTTTTTCCAGATCCTGAAGGCCCGATAAGTCCCAGTGTCTCACCGGGCATCAATACCAAATCCTGATCACGCACGACCCACTGGGTGTACCTACGCCATCCCTTCTTTCGCTGAAATCCAATGGTCAACCCTTCAATCTTCAGCAAGGGATCGTTCGCCTTTGGCGCGACCAATTCTTCCTTCTCCACAACCCCCTTTTCCTCCAAGAAATCCAAGAGCACCGGCAATGGGTACGGCCTTCCCTTCTTCGGGGGACGGCACGCCAACAATCCCTTCGTGTAGGCGTGTTGCGGATACTCAAAGATGTCCTTTGCCGGGCCTTGTTCCACCGTTTTTCCGTGGAAGAGTACCAATACATCGTCCGCATGCTCCGACACCACTTCCAGGTCGTGGCTGATCAACCAAAGGGCACAACCGCGCTCCTTCACCAGATTTCTCAATAGGATTAATATGGTCGCCTCCACCGCCTTGTCCAGAGCCGTAGTAGGCTCGTCGGCAATGATGAGTTTGGGATCCAACAACAGGGCCATCGCAATGACCACGCGCTGGCGTTGACCGCCGCTCAATTCGTGAGGGTACTTACTGTAGGTGTGTTCCGGCTCGGGGAGCTCTACCTCCGTCAAAGCCGCCAAGATTTTGCGTTTACGCTCCCCCGCCGAAGCCGACGTGTGGTGCTCGAGCACCTCATCCAGTTGTTTACCTATGCGTATGGAGGGGTGTAAGGAGGTCATGGGATCTTGGAAGACCATGGCTACATCTTTGCCCCTGATGGCGGACCAGAACGCAGGGGTCATGCTCGAAATGGAGCGCCCCAAAAGCTCCGCGGTTTTGGCTTGGACCTCAGCCTTCGGGTCCAACAATCCCATGGACAACAACGCGCCCACGGATTTACCGGAGCCACTTTCCCCGACCACCGCCAAGCTTTGGCCCGGATAGATGGTCAATGAAAAATCCTGCAATACCTGCTTCTCGCCAAAGGAGATGTTGAGCTGCTCTAGTTTGAGGACAGGTGTGGGCATGGTTTATTTGTTCCAAAGGTCCATTTGAAGAAGCAGGGCTTCCTCGACCTTGTTGAAATCTGCATGGTATTTCCCGCCGTCGCTTTGGCCTACGCGCATGACTACGCGCTGGTGCGAACGGTCGATCAAGATATCTTGCCCCAACATTCCGCGGAACCCAAATACGTGGTTGTACGGTTCTGGGTAGATCCAAAAACTATGGCCATAATACGGGCTCTTGTACCCTTGAGAGGCCATAGCGATGAAGGCAGAATCAACCACCGATTGGCCGTTGATCTTGCCGTCGTGCAAAATGAATTGGCCCAACTTCGCAAAATCTCTCGCGCTTACATTCAGACAACAAAAGCCTAATTCCAATCCGTCGGCCCGGTCCAGATGCCAAGTCGCGGGTACCTCAAAACCCACCTTCCCAAAGAGCTCGCGGTTGGCAAAGCTCGATACGCTCTCGCCCACGGCGCGACTCAGCGCAATGGTCAATACTTGGGTCTGCGCGCTTTGGTATTCATATACCTCACCCGTCGGGTTCTTCCCCGGAGGAACGCTCAGTGCCGTGGCTTCCGCATTATCTCCGTAGTACAACTTCGCCGTTTTCGAGAAAGGATCGTTGTAGTTCTCCTTGATTTGCATGCCAGCCGTCATCGTGCTGAAGTGACGCAAGGTCGGCTCCGCCACACCCTCCGGAATCTCGTACTCAGGAATGTATTTCGTGATAGGGTCGTCCCAAGAATCGATGTAGCCGTCCTGAATGGCAATCTGAATCAACAAGGTGATGACCGTCTTCGCCGTGGAAAAGCTGTTGCTGATGGTCAACGCATCATGGTCGTCCCAATATTCTTCGAGGACCACAGAGTCCTTTTCTAATACGATGAGGCCCTTGGTATCATAAGATTCTAGTGTAGTTCTAATCTCCGGTGAAAGTTCGTGCGTATAAGATCCCTCCGGCAAGTTCACCGCGTTTAAGACCGGCATCTCGCGCTGGTCGAAATGACTGCGGTCGTAGATGTGGGCACTCTTGTGGCCGTCGAGATAGGCTCCTCGCACCCCTCTAATCAGATAGGAATATGGCGATAGTTTCAGTGCGAGAAATAAACCTAGAATAACCGCGATTGCGACACTGAAACGTTTAGCTCTTTTCATGTATTGTTAGGGTTGGGTTGACGGCACAAGGGTACAGCCAAACTGTTGTTCAAAATTCTTTTTCAATTGGTCCTTTACCTCATTCAAATCGATTTCTCGGCCCAATTCTATATGCAGCGACGTCACCGCCTTATCACTGATACCACAAGGCACGATGTGCGCAAAATGGCTCAAATCCGTGTTCA
>JAKMGS010000111.1 GCA_022424815.1 Schleiferiaceae bacterium
CCCTTTGAACCACGCACTCGCAACACACCTTGCCGCCAACAAGTCCGCCGTTCTTCCCACCATCAAACGCTTTAAAGCGCTCCCAGGAAAAGGCATTCAAGGAAAAATTGACGGTCTCACCTACTATCTCGGTTCAGCCAATTTCTTCCGCGAAATTTGCCACACCGAACCCCCTACCCTTAGCCAAACCCACAGCCTCTTCTTCACCGATGAAGACCTTCTGGCCACGGTGAGCTTCAAGGACACCCTTCACCCAGAGGCGCCCGCCCTCATCCAACGCTTCCACGACCTCGGCATTGTACCTATCGTTGCCTCGGGCGACACACCGGCAGCTGTCGCCCAATGCGCCGCGGCCCTCGGCCTCAAATTCCACCACGGCGGCCTGCTCCCTCAGGACAAGCTAACCCTCGTACAAGAGTACCAAGCGCGTGGCCGGACCCTCATGCTCGGGGACGGCATAAACGACGCCATCGCCCTGAATGCGGCAGATATAGGCATATCTATGGCGCATGGCACCGCCGTAGCACAGGAGAGCGCAGATATCGTGTTGACCCGCGAAGGTCTGCCCCAAATACCCCAATTCTTTGCCCTCAGCCGACTCACCATGCAAACCATCAAAGGCAATCTCTGGTGGGCGTTCGGCTACAACATCATTGCCATTCCTATTGCCGCCGGCGTCTTCTCGGTGGCTTACGGGCTAGAATTAACCCCAATGATGGCAAGTATTGCCATGAGTTTTAGTAGTTTAGGCGTAGTGGCCAATTCGCTACGCATGCACAACAAATCCCTCTCAAAATGACCGTAAATTCAAAAATCAATTGTGGCGGATGTATCGCCAAAGTGAATACTGACCTGAACGAACTTCTTGGAGAAAGAAATTGGTTCGTGGATACTTCTTTGCCCAATAAACCATTGACCTTCTCAGACGACGCAGATGTGGACGATGTCCTCGACGTACTTGAGAAGCACAACATGATCGCCGACTGATGCACATTGCCTTTGTGGCACGAAAAACCCTGTATAGCCAACCCGGCGGAGATACAGTGCAGGTGGAGCAAAGTGCAGCAGCACTGCGCCGCCAGGGCCACAATGTCAGTATAATCATCTCCGGCACACCTTTGCCGGACAACATCGACGTCCTGCACGGTTTCAACCTCGGCCGACCCGCCGATCTACTGCCCTACTACACCTCCTTTGCAGGAAATAAAGTCCTGAGCAGCATTTATGTAGATTACGCATTGGCCGATTCCGTTCGCTTCCCCTTCCTCTTCAAACTCTTGGGCAAGCACGGACTAGAGTATTTGAAGACGTTGGCCCGAACCGTAAACGGCTCGGACCGATGGCCGGGCCTCGCCTACGCGCTGCGCGGACAGCGCCGAAGCGTACAAGCCCTACTCAAACACACCCACACGGTGCTCACCTCCTCCAATAGCGAGGCCCGTCGCCTCGAACAGGATTTTGGTACCTTACCGGAGACCATTACCGTGCCCTTAGGCGTAGCGGATGAATTCCTCACACCACCAAAGGAAGGTTCGAAGGAAGGCATATTGATGCTCGGCAGGTTGGAATGGCTGAAGAACCAAAAGACGGTCATTCAATGGGCAAGCAAGCACCAATGGCCACTGACGGTAGTGGGAGACCCCAACAAAAATCAACCCGGGTATTACCGAGAATGCAAAGCCGTGGCAGGACAGACCATTACCTTCTTGCGATATACCAGCGGCGAGGAGCTGCTAGCCTTGCTTGATTCCCACAAATTGCTTGTGATCCCCTCCCATTTTGAATCCTTCTCGTTGGTCGGCTGGGAAGCTGCAGCTAGGCGCATGAAGGTGCTGTTCAATGAGGTAGAGGATATGAAAGAAACCCTCGCACCCATTGGTAAAGGGATGGATTTTTCAGACGAAGCCACCTGTACATTGCGTATTCAAGAAGCTTTAGCCGAACCGTTGGACATAAAAAAATCCCAAGCCCTGCTCGAAAGCAGATCTTGGGATCAAATTGTGATGCAGATTCTAGCAGCGTACGCTTAACTAGCGCTGATTTTCCATTTCTTTTTCAAAGGTTTCCTTGAATTTCTCATAGTTATAATCAACCATGATTTTATCATTCTTGCTTAAGGCTTTGTAGTAATCCTTGACAATTTTCTCACCATCAAGCTCTATAGCAATGTAATACTTGTACCTACCGGTTGAAGTTTCTTGAACTAATTTATCACAAACCGTTACGGTTCCACTAATTCTTTCATCAATTACTGTACGTGCATTTGATTCAAATCTTTCCAGTACCTCTTCAACATTATTGACCTCAGTACTTTTCACATAGTTATCAGCGACTACCTTCATGGTACTATTAATCATTCCAGCTAATTCAGCGCGAGCATTGCTCAATGCCTTTTTCTTTGCTACGTTTTGATCAAGACTCTCCCCAAAACTGTACACGCGAAAGGTTTTCCTATCACTCTTAAATTCCGAACATGGTACAGTAAGTTCAACTTCACCATTCGGCAGTTTTGATTTCGACCCACAACTGGCTAAGATCAAGCTAGCTCCAATGGCTGCAACAAATAATAATCTCGCTCTCATAATAAACGGTGTTAATTGATAATAGTTAGGTTAAGGTACGGAGTCATTGTGAATTAGAATCCAAAAGGCGTGCCAAAATCACTTTCGACCTCTCGAGCGCTGCTTCTCCTGCTCTGCGGCGAAGAATTCGAGGGCGCGCTCTACTTGGAGATCGACGTTCTTTAAGCGCTTGGTGGAATGGCAAATGGTGCGCTTCCGACCATCGGTCATGCGCGCCCAAACCTCAGCCACGATCGGGTCTTGGTCCAGTAATGCGAGGAGTACTTCAGGGATTTCCACTCCCAGCGGGTTGGGGTCTTCAAAGATTTCAATGGCGACCTTTTCGCCTGCCATCAGATCGAGGGCTTTCATATGGGCCTTGCTCACTATCATGCATCGAATGCCCGGGGAATGGGTATTGAGACCACATTGAATATCGCCCTGTCCGTTGATGCGCAGCACCACGCGGGTGCGGGCGCCTTTGGGAAAATTGGCCACTACCTCATTAGAAATACAAACCACGTGATGCGGCATGTTGGGAAACATGCGGTCGATAAACGTCGTATCGCTATGCAGCAATTTCATTACCAAGGAGAGGTGAAGGCCGTGTCGGTCAAAAACTCCGTATCGGTGAAGGTATTCAGGAAGTCGATAAGGCCTTGTTTTTGCGCATCGGACCAATTTCGTCCTGCACCCGCCGCCTTCATATTTGGATCGATGGTCGCACTTGGATGCCCGCCCATATTGTAAAATTCCACCACCTCAGCGAGCGTCTGGAACCTGCCGTCGTGCATGTACGGGAAGCTGTATTCCACATTGCGCAAGCTCGGAATCTTGAACAATCCTCGGTCGTCGGGATCACTCGTCACTGCCTCACGGCCATCGCCTACATCGTAGGTACTGTCCAATCCGTTGTTCGTGAATTGCAGCAAGCCAAAAGCTCCCATCTGGTAGCCCGTAGCGGCCAAGCCGTGGCAATGGAAACAATCGCCTTGTTCGTTGTTGTAGATATCAAAGCCAAGCTGCTCGCTAGCCGTAAAGTTGTAAGTACCTTCGAGGTGTTGGTCGAATTTGCTGTTGCCGGTGATGAGTGTACGAAGGAATTGGGCCAAGGCGTTAGCCGCATTGTCCTGATTGATGGCGTTCTCCCCAAAGGCCTCCTCAAAGAGTTTTACATAGGTAGGATCTTGTTCCAATTTCTCTATGACGTCCGGCCAAGTTTCGTGCATCTCAATAGGATTGATCACCGGCTCCAACACCTGTTCCTCCAAGGTCACTGCTCGACCGTTCCAAAAGAAGAACTTCTGCCATGCGAGATTTGAAAGAACCATGGCATTCATCTCTCCCGTAATCCCATCAATACCCGTGCTATAGGCAGTAGGCTCGGCGAAGTTGCTCTCTTGCAAGTGACAACTGGCACAGCTCTGGCTATTATCCCCAGATAAACGCTCGTCAAAGAACAAATGGCGTCCAAGTCGAGCACCTTCCACAGTCATTGGATTATCCGCCGGAATTTGTGGCGCAGGGAAGTGATCTGGATACTCAAGGGCTAAGGGAGTAGGTTCAAAAGTCGGTTCAGGTCCCCCACAGCTCGCTGCAAGCAACCAAGGCAATACCAACACCATGATTTTACTCTTCTTCATCCTTTTGTATGCCGTCTCCATTGTATTGCGTGTAGTTCTCGAAACGTTCGATGACTTCGCGCATATCTTTAGGTATAACGCTTTCGAAGAACTGGAGTTCATCGGTGGCCGGATGAGTAAATCCTAAACTCTTCGCGTGCAGGGCATGTCGGGGACACGCCTTGAAGCAATTTGTAATAAACTGCTTGTATTTCGTAAAGGTAGTTCCCTTTAAAATTTTATCGCCGCCGTAGCGTTCGTCGTTGAACAGCGGATGACCGAGGTACTTCATGTGCACACGGATTTGGTGCGTGCGCCCGGTTTCTAATCGGCAGCTGACCACGGTAACATACCCAAAGCGCTGCAACACCTTGTAATGAGTCACAGCATGCTTGCCCTCTGAACCATCTTCAAATACGGCCATTTGCAATCGATCGCGTAAGCTACGGCCGATATGACCGGTGATGGTTCCTTCATCTTCCTTGACATTCCCCCAAACGATGGCGACATATTCGCGTCGCGTCGTACGGTCGAAGAACTGCTTGGCCAGTTGGCTCATCGCATGCTCTGAGGCGGCCACCACCATCACCCCTGAGGTATTCTTGTCGAGGCGGTGGACCAAACCCGGACGCTCCTCCCCGCTCTTGCCTACCGGCAAATTTTCCGCGAGGTAGGCCAGGCCATGTACTAACGTGCCCGAGAAGTTTCCATGTCCGGGATGACATACCAGCCCAGGTTGCTTATTGATGACGATCACGTGCTCGTCGCGGTGCAAAATGTCGAGCGGGATTTCTTCCGGAATGAGTTCATATTCGCGCGGCGGCTCTGCCATCACGATGGCCACTTCATCCCCGGGCTTGACCTTGTAGTTGGATTTTACCGGCTGACCGTTGACATGAATAGCCCCAGCATCGGCCGCTTTTTGAATGCGACTGCGCGAGGTATCCTCTAAAAAGTTAAAGAGAAACTTGTCGACACGCAAAGGGTTTTGCCCCTTCTCTGCGGTGAAGCTGTGGTGGACGTACAAATCGTCTCTTTCCTCTTCGTCGTGTTGATCCGCAGGGTCTACCATCAGTGCTTCATCCATTTTGTGTGCCAGAATTGGTCGCCTTGAATAATCTCCATAACGTACGCACCAGCCGCCAAGGTGGAAATGTCCACAGAGGTGCGTGGGGTGCTGCGTTGTTCTATCAATACCCTGCCGTCCATTCCTACGATGCGAACGATCATGTCGCCTTCTCCGTAAGATTCTACATTGAGCTGCGTTGTAGCAGGGTTAGGATAGAACCTAATCTCGCGTCCGTCCATACAAATAGGCAGTTTCATGTTTGCCGGATTATATCGGAAATACGGCCTCATGATGAGTGCTCCTGTTTCGAGTGAGGGGTAC
>JAKMGS010000112.1 GCA_022424815.1 Schleiferiaceae bacterium
GTTATACAATAAAGCACTTTGTATTACATGGAAACTTTGATTTACATCTTGACTGCTGGCTTCCTTGCCACGACCATCATCACCTTTCGAGTGATTGACGCACTAGCAAAGGAATTGTCCGAATTGAAAAAGAAACTCAATCAATGAAAAAAGCCGGCAGAAGCCGGCTTTTTTTATCTCGTCATTTCCATTTCATACAACCAATAGAAGCTATTGCCCGTATTAGGATCGTAATCGTAGTGATTGTACTGAAGATACATGGAATCCTCCGCTTCATTGATGTGCCAATTCACACATTGCTCCCAGTTCATGAAGAATTGGTCCGTAGACCAAGAATAACCCCAATACTGGTACATGTGGTCGTTCAGCGAATTTTCATTAATAGTGAACTGACCATCCTTGTATAAGGTACATGTAGTGCTATAATCCTCGTTCGCGGCCGGTATTTGGCCTACAGCGGCATGTTCACGGTGAACTTCCACGTTCCATCCACTGCGATAGAAACGCTCTGTATTGGTATTCGTCGACTCCTGAGGCTCGCAAGACAACAACAATGCTGCAGAGAACGTGAAGAATAAAAGTTGTTTCACTAGTTGTGATTTGAGTGTGTTCAAAGTTACCATGAAAAAGCAAATTTTGGGCCAATTACCCCAAAGGTTTGTCCCAAACTCAAATCACTCTTCCAGCGCCTGGTTTTAGCGTGCGTAGTCTTGGAGTTTTCTCGGGCTTCATGATAGTTCTCATAGACCACCTTTCCGATGAATTCACCAATGACGGCACCTACGACTAATTCGCTTACCCAATGGTTATGGCCACGAATATCGTAGACTAACGCTGTAGTAGCCAATGCATAAGGAACCCAGCTGCGATCGAAAACTCTACTATTCACACTCGCAAATGCGAAAAACATGGTGGCATGATAGGATGGAAAACCCGTTCCATAGGCCTCGGAGTGTAGATACACTGGATGAAAATTGAAGAAATCATAAGGACTTTGCACAAATGGATATTGGCTATCGCGATCTGAGCCTAAACCTCCCAACGGTCTTGCCGGCCGATGTCGTGCTACTAATGTTTTAAGGACTACATGACTAACCACATAGGATTCCACCACGGCTTTGACAGTGAGAATTCCCGCTTCCTGCATCTTTTCATTTCCGCTAATCAGGCCTGCCGCATACATTGCCGTTACTCCCGAATACATATATCCGTCTACTCCACCGCCCCATCGTCCCAGCACCGGCACACCTGGAAAGAGTGAAGGAAAGGAAACCACATCTCGTACATACACATCCAGCGGCTCAATGTTCTCTTGAAAAAACTTCGTGGTTTGGTAATCTGTGGCCACTAAGGCAAAGAGCTTAATGGCATTTGCCGTTCTATTCGGATTATTCCAAGGGCGTTGTATGATCGCCTTCGCATCATCATCGATGGTCGTGATGGTATTGCGAATAATACCCAAGCGGGTTTCTTTGATGCTTCGATCCGGTTCAAATTGAATCTGCGCCTTCACGGAAATCGATAAAAAAAGCGCTACAGCCAACCAGCCATAGCGCTCTATATGATGTTTCATGTTCAGAGGTTGGTTGCTCCCCGAATTTACTTATTCCCAAGTAAACAATGGACGGTCTTGCATCATTTTAACCACTTCCTCGCCTACTGCCTTGATGTGTACATCAGAATCAATGTTCATGACCACGCGATCAATCAAATCAGCAATGGCGTCCATATCTCCTTCTTTCAAACCACGTGTAGTGATTGCAGGTGCTCCCAATCGAATACCCGAGGTCGTGAACGGACTCTTGTCGTCGAACGGCACCATGTTTTTGTTCGCGGTGATGTGTGCACGCACGAGGGCTTGCTCGGTTGCCTTACCCGTAACGCCTTTGTTGCGCAAATCAATCAACATCAAGTGGTTATCTGTACCACCTGAAATAATATCATAACCGCGGTCTACGAACGCCTTGGCCATAGCTGCAGCGTTTTTCTTTACTTGGAGCTGGTAGTGGAAAAACTCGTCGGTCAATGCTTCGCCGTAGGCAACCGCTTTTGACGCAATCACGTGCTCTAATGGACCACCTTGGATTCCAGGGAAAATCGCCATATCCAGGATGTTTGACATCATTTTCACCTCACCCTTGTTGTTGGTTTCACCCCATGGGTTAGGGAAATCTTCGCCCATCATGATCATACCACCACGAGGACCACGCAATGTTTTGTGTGTGGTTGTCGTAACAATGTGACAATGCGGCATCGGATCGTTCAAGATTCCCTTGGCAATCATACCTGAAGGGTGAGAAATATCTGCCAAAAGGATGGCTCCTACTTCATCAGCGATTTCACGGAAACGAGCGAAATCTATATCACGGCTGTATGCTGAAGCACCCGCAATAATCATGCGTGGCTTGCACTCCTTCGCTTTGGCCTCGATAGCATCGTAGTTCAACAATCCTGTTTCCTTCTCTACACCGTAGAATTCTGCGTTGTAGGTCTTACCGGAGAAATTCACTGGTGAACCGTGCGTCAAGTGACCACCGTGGCTCAAATCAAAGCCCAATACTGTATCACCTGGCTTCATCACCGCTAGGTATACAGCAGCATTGGCCTGAGACCCCGAGTGAGGCTGAACGTTCACATATGCAGCGCCGTATAGCTCCTTCGCACGATCACGCGCCAAATCTTCAACGACATCCACGATCTCACAACCGCCGTAATAACGCTTGCCTGGATAGCCTTCCGCATACTTGTTAGTCAACACAGAACCTTGCGCTTCCATTACTTGAGGGGAAGCAAAATTCTCAGAAGCGATCAACTCAATACCGTTGATCTGGCGTTGTTTTTCTTGGGCGATTAAGTCAAAGATGGTTGTATCTCTCATGGTACTTTTACTTGAATTATCAAAAGTACTGCGGACTAACGAATTAAACCACCCTATTTATACACATTAGAAGGGATTCGACCAACGAGCATCCGTGTAGATATTTGAACCCGTCAAAGTCTTTACAAACGCTTCTAAAGCCGCGCGTTCATTGGCTGTTAGCTCTAATTGCAGTCTATTGGGTCCACGTCTCAGGCGTATGTCCAACGTGTTGTTATTCACATCAGGGATGACCTCATTATAGTGTTCAATGACCGTTTGAAACTCAATAAAATCACCGGTATGCATCATGGGGCCGTTGGGTTGACCATCAGGGCCAATAACATCTCTCAAAGAAGGGGAATGGGTATTGGTGAAATCTGCACTTGCCGGATCACCCGCGACGTGATCTACGCCATTGTTTCCAGAATTTGGGTCGATATCAAATTCAGGGGGTTGATGACAGCCCGCACAACCTGCACCACCACCCGTTCGAATACCGTTGATATCAATATTTGGAGGAGCTAAGAATAAGCCTTTACCCTGATTCTCCTGCGGGGTGAAGTTTGAAAAAGGCTGGGGCAATGCTGCTTGATTGGTGTACCCATCGTCAAACTTGGCGTCGTAACTCTCAATAGAATTGACAAAATCTGTCAACGCCTCTCCCATTTTTCCTAAAGTCACGGTGCTATCGCCATCATAGACCCAGGCGAACAGTTCTCGGTAATAAGCAAGGTTTTGAAGACGTGTGACCAATTCGCTTACGCCAGGCTGACCGTTAGTCCCACTGAATCCCATCTCAATGTGGTCTTGGATAGGCTGTACTACTTGGGCCTCAAGGTCGCTGGCGCGCTCGTCCCAGAACATTTTTTGCTCTACAGCAAATCTGTTATTGACTAAACGCATGCTGTGTCGTCCCGTGAGACCGCCGTTCAAGCCTACACTGCGCTGCGCAGTATCCGAAAATGCAAAAGCTTGCTGATGGCAAGAACCACAGGCTATGGTTTGATTGTCGCTCAACGCCTTATCGTAGAACAACACGCGTCCCAAGGTTGCTTTCTTATCGTCTATGGCTACCCCACCTCTATTGTCTTTTTGAAAATAGGCCGGTGCTTGGCTTTCATACGAATATGGAGATTCCACTGGCACGCTCGTTCCAAAGGCCGCATAAACGGCTTCAAACGGCTCCGCCGGTGTAGGCTTGTTTTTACCACAAGAGGAGGCGAACAAGGCTCCAGCGGTGATGGCGACAAAAATTGGAGTCGATTTCATAGGCTGTGTATCTACTATGACGCCTTAGAATTGAAAGGGTTTAAAGCGTTATCAAATCCATTTCTTCAATCAACCACTGCTGTCCAGCGAACTTATCTATGATAAACAGCACATAACGGCTGTCCACCATGATGTTACGACAGATGTTGGCATCAAAGTTCACATCACTCATCGTCCCTTCCCAGATACGGTCGAAATTCAAGCCAATGAGCTCTCCACGTGAGTTCAACACCGGAGATCCGCTGTTCCCTCCTGTGGTGTGATTCGAAGCGATATTACACACCGGAAGCTTGCCGTTTTCTGAATATTGACCGTAGTCCTTGTTGTCGTACAACTCGATCAATTTCGCAGGCATATCAAATTCGTAATCGCCAGGCTTGTATTTCGCCATCGCTCCGTCGAGGTACGTTGTGGTTCCATACGACACGGCATCGCGAGGGCTTACTCCTTCTAGCTTTCCGTAGGTCACACGAAGCGTGCTATTGGCATCCGGGTAAAAATTGCGCTCAGGAAATACTTCCATCAATGCAAGCATGTATTCGGCCGAGAGTTCGGTCGCCTTTTGCAACAAAGCATTGTCTGGTGATACAGCGTAAAATGCTTGGAATGCCGATGTGTTGAAGTTGCTGGCTGTAGGTGCAACTGCAGTTAATTCAATAGGTTCATCTTTCGTGGCCAATTCTACCAGCGCATCAATCTCATTATGAACCGTACTTACAAACGTCGCCTCGTCCTGATCACCCAATAGGTCCGGGAAGGTTGCCAACGCCATAGAAAGCATTGCCGCGGTGGTTTTTTCACTGACCGTGCGGCTGTAGTTCTGATTGAACTCAACTAGGGCCACGTCCATATCAACATCAGATTTCGCGCGTTGCAGTTGGCTCATCAATGAGAACCACTCCATTCCGTAGTAGATGGTTTCGATGAATTCGTTGCGCTTGAGTTGACCATCTGCAATCTGCGTGTTGTTCACCGCAATTTCGTCCAACAGGCCGCTGTATTTGTCCCAAAGGTTGGCATCTGCCGCAATGCGCGCCGTGAATTCGGCTTCGATTTTGCGTTTACGGTCAAGGCCTTTGGAGAATTGGACCCCTTCAATCTGCCCAATCCATTTTTTCCATCCGTTGGCAATACGAGCATATTTTGAAGCATACTTCAGCTGTACCTCCGCATCCGCGCGCATTTCACTGTCCATGATAGATAAGAGAACATCGCGGATTTCTACGCGACGGGCGTTTTCTACATTGACCAATTGGTCCATTTGAACCGCTGTTAAGTATTCCTGAGTGCGGCCAGGATACCCGAATACCATGGTGAATTCTCCCGGGGTACGCGGTGCTATGTTCACCTTCAGATGCTGCGCTGGCGTGAAGGCATTTCCATTCTCATCGTATACACGGAATAAGC
>JAKMGS010000113.1 GCA_022424815.1 Schleiferiaceae bacterium
TTCCGCAGTAATGTCGCCCGCACTTTTGTAAAATACGTTTTGTAAATACCAGATAAGGTTGATGGCCTCATCGTACGGGGTTGGCTTTGTCTTTTGGAAAAACGGAGTTTTCCCGAGCTGCTTCAAGTACATGCGAATGGCCGTTAGGTCATTCGCTTGAATGGCATCGGTAAGGTCCGTGATAATGGCCAGTACGCGGCCCGGGTAAAACTGGGTCGGGTGAGCAGTCAGCACCGGACGGATTGAGAATGCCTGAAGGCGATTCATCAACTCATTCAGGTTTCCTGCGCGCTCCATGCGAATCATAAACTCGCTCAAGGAGCCCTTTCCACCAAGGTTGTTCAAGTTGCTGTAGGCAGCGTCCTCCAAGGCATCCACCAACACGACTTGGCGCTCAATGTATTGAATGACCTTGAACAAGAAGTCCATTTGCTCCTGCTCGTTCTCGCCGTCCTTGTATTCGTCAAAGAACTGCTCGATGATCTCCTTAGGACTGTGTCCCTCGGCCAATCTATTCAGACAATATTCGTTCAATACAGGAATGAAAATCCCTGTGTTCTTGATGCCGTCGAGTGGAAGCGTCAAGAAGAGCGAATTGTACAATTGAAATTTCAGTCCAACATGACTCTCGTAGTTGGCTGCACCTGGAAGTAGGTTTTCGTTGTGCTCCATAATTTAAGGCAAGCTTTTTCCGGTTGATGCCTGGTAAATTGAATACCACTGCTGTCGGTCTAATTGTAGGTTCAAAGCTTCTTTTACTTCTTTGAGGCGTTCCATTTTCGTCGTCCCCGTTACCGGCAAAATACCAGAAGGGTGCTGCAACAACCACGCGATGGCCAAGACCTGAGGACTGACCCCAAATTCTGCCGCCATGGCCGTTAATGTTTTCATAAGTTCGTCAGGCAATGCGCCTCCACCTAGGGGCGACCAGGCCATTGGGATGATGTTATCCATCATGCACTGATCCAAGCGGCCGTCATCAAAGGCACTGACCTCTTTGACAGAAACTTCAATCTGATGTACGCCTACTGGCACGGTGGTTTGGAACAGCTTCACCTGTGAAGGAGTGAAATTACTGACCCCGAAACTGCGCACCTTGCCGCTCTGGTAGAGCAGCTCAAAGGCCTCGCCGATCTCATCGGGATCCATCAATACATCGGGACGGTGCAATAGCAAAACGTCTATGTAATCCGTGTGCAGGTTGGTCAAGCTGTCATCCACACTTTTAAGGATGTGCGCCTTGCTGAAATCATAGGCCTTCAAGTAATGATCTGGCTTTTGATCGCACACTCTAATGATGCCACATTTTGTGACCAATTCCATTTGCGAACGCCACTCCGGGTGTAGCTTCAACGCCGCCCCAAATTCCGCTTCGGTAGTATGGTCCCCGTAAATATCGGCATGGTCAAAGGTGGTAAACCCTAATTCCATCGAGTGGGCAATAATGGCCTCGTATTCCGCTGTAGTGAATTTGGCATCCCAAAGTCCCCAGCGCATGGTGCCGACCACGATATCGCTCATCCAAGGTGTGCTGTACATATGCGTATTCGTTGAAGGTGCAACATAGTGAATTCTGTCCGATTATGGCAGCCGAATCCGCTTGATCCATCGGCCGTCTTTGTAGATGGATTTCACCCGCCTGCCGTCCCACATACTTTCCACCCCTACACCATCGGGATGGTCGGCGCTGAGCCAATAGACCTTGTGAGGCCCCACCCCTGGCAAAAACACGTTTGTGTCGCCCGGGAGGACGTTTGGAGGCACGAAGAACCACCCCTTGTCGCCGCTGCTGGTTAACCACCCCTCGCCCACAATTCTCAAGGGGTAGTATGAGCGCAAAGGAAAGCAGCCGGACGAGAGGAAATTCGATGATTTTTCGAGGACGATGTGCGGGTCGCTCCGCGACCCGTAGAAGATCTGATCGCAAAAAGGCATCAAATTCATACTCCCACCGAGGCTATCGATATGAAGTTGTGCTTGGAAACTCTGGGCGCCGTGACCTGTGGTTCGAAAATCGAAGGAGGTAGTGTCGGCGGGGAGTGCAGTAAGGAATTGGACCCTAAGCACATAGCTCAGACAAAGTAGGACACGCCAAGTTCGTGCCCCAAAACGGAAGTTTTTCATGGCAATTAAAGATTAAGGGTGAAAACTGGTTCTTAATAAGTTAGCCTATCGCAATAAAAGAGCCTACTTTTGCCGCAAATTTTTTCAGTACATGAATTTGCGCAATATCGCCATCATCGCCCACGTTGACCACGGTAAAACCACCTTGGTAGACAACATGCTTCACACTGCGAAGCTCTTCCGTGATAATCAACAAGTGGACGACCTCCTGTTGGACAATAACGACCTCGAGCGTGAGCGCGGGATCACCATCCTTTCCAAGAATGTCAGTATTCAATGGAAAAACACTAAGATCAACATCATCGACACCCCAGGGCACAGCGACTTTGGGGGCGAGGTAGAACGTGTATTGAACATGGCCGACGGTGTGATCCTGTTGGTGGACGCCTTCGAAGGCCCTATGCCACAAACGCGTTTCGTATTACAGAAAGCTTTGGCTTTAGGCAAAACACCAGTGGTGGTCATCAACAAAGTTGATAAGCCTAACTGTACGCCGGATTTGGTCCATGACCAAGTCTTTGAACTCTTCTTCAACCTCGACGCTACAGAAGAGCAGCTCGATTTTACCACCGTTTATGGATCGGGTAAAGAAAAGTGGATGGGTCCAGATTGGAAAACACCAACAGACGATATCACCTACCTGCTCGATACCATTGTAGAGACCATCCCTGCCCCAAAGGTGAGCGAAGGCTCTTTGCAAATGCAGATCACCTCTTTGGACTTCAGCTCCTTTACGGGTCGTATCGCCGTAGGTCGTGTGACGCGCGGAACCATTCGCGAAAACATGCCGGTGAGCTTGTGCCAACGCGATGGCACCATCAAAAAAGCACGCATTAAGGAATTGATGACTTTCGAAGGTTTGGGCAAAAGCAAAACCAACGAAGCACACGCAGGAGAGATCGTTGCAGTAAACGGTATCGAAGGATTCGAAATTGGCGATACCATCGCGGATGCTGAAAACCCAGAGGCATTGCCGCACATGGAAATTGATAAGCCTACCATGAGCATGTTGTTCTCGATCAACAACTCACCGTTCTTTGGTAAGGAAGGAAAGCACGTAACCTCACAGAAGATCCGCGAGCGTTTGATGCAAGAGATCGAAAAGAACTTGGCTTTGAAAGTAGATGAGACGGGTTCTGCGGACCAATTCATTGTGCACGGCCGCGGTATTCTACACCTCGGTATCCTCATCGAAACCATGCGTCGCGAGGGCTACGAATTGCAGCTAGGTATGCCGCAGGTGATCTACAAAGACATCGATGGCGTGCGACACGAGCCAATTGAAGAGCTGACCGTCGACTGTCCAGGAGATACCTCGGGCAAAGTCATCGAACTCGTAACCCGTCGCAAAGGTGAACTCCTTGTTATGGAACCAAAGAGCGATTTGACCCGATTGGAATTTGAAATACCTTCTCGCGGCTTGATGGGCTTGCGTAACAACGTACTTACAGCGACCTCAGGTGAGGCCATTATGGCGCACCGATTGAAAGAATACCAGCCCTACAAAGGCGATATGGAGCGTCGTATTTCAGGGGTTTTGATTTCTAAAGAAGCCGGAAAGGCCAGTGCCTACTCTTTGGACAAACTCCAAGACCGCGGTAAATTCTTCATCGAACCAGGTGATGAAATCTACGGTGGCCAAGTCATCGGTGAGCAAAACAAGCCAGGCGATTTGGTTGTGAACCCTTGTGTGGCCAAGCAGCTCAACAACATGCGTGCCGCCGGTAAGGACGACAACACCGCTCTAGCCACCCCTATCAAGTTCAGCTTGGAAGAAGCCATGGAATATATTGGCCCAGATGAATACGTAGAGGTAACCCCAGAGAGCATTCGTTTGAGAAAGATCTTGTTGAACGAGCACGATCGCAAACGGGCGCAAAAGTAAGGGCCCACTCGTTCTAGGCTTCGGGCCTAGTAACAGACCGCCCACTCCAATGCCCTGCAGAGGAACTTCGTGTTCCCTCACTTTTGAGATTGGAAAGGATTGGCCCACTCATTCTAGGCTTCGGGCCTAGTAACACAAACCATAAAAAAGCCCCGCTGCGCGGGGCTTTTTCTTTAATCCATATTCAGGAGTAATTCGAGGATGGACGTGGCCGCCTTGGCAATGGGCGTTCCCGGTCCAAAGATGCCGGCTACCCCTCGCTCGTACAAGAAATCGTAATCCTGCGCTGGGATGACCCCACCGACGATCACCATGATATCTTCTCTGCCTAGCGCCTTGAGTTCGTCCATGACTGCGGGGACAAGTGCCTTATGGCCTGCAGCCAATGAACTGATTCCTAAAATGTGTACATCGTTCTCTATGGCTTGTCTGGCAGCTTCTTTAGGGGTCTGGAACAGCGGACCCATATCGACATCGAATCCGAGATCGGCGAATGAAGTAGCCACTACCTTGGCGCCGCGGTCGTGTCCGTCTTGCCCCATTTTAGTCACCATAATGCGTGGTCGACGACCGAATTTCTTTGCAAACGCATCGGACGCAGTACGGGCCGCTTCAAAATCTTCGTTTTTCTTCATTTCATTCGAATATACACCGCTGATGGTCTGTGTTTTCGCTACATAACGCCCCCAGTGCTGCTCTAAAGCTAGGGAAATTTCACCAAGTGTCGCACGGACTTTGGCTGCTTCCACGGCCATCGCTAGCAAGTTTCCTTGACCGCTTTTCGCACATTGACTCAGAGCGTCGAGTGCCGCTATTACGGATTGATCGTCGCGGTCTTTCTTGAGGGCTTGAAGTCCGTCTAGCTGCTGCTTCAACACTTCTTCACCTTGTACCTCGAGAATTTCTATTTCCGTGGATTGCTCCGTCTTAAATGCATTTACCCCAACAATCACATCAGCCCCGCTATCTATACGTGCTTGTTTTTTGGCTGCAGCTTCTTCAATGCGAAGTTTTGGGATGCCTGCCTCGATAGCCTTGGTCATCCCGCCCAGCTCAGCTACCTCAGCCATAAGGGTTTCGGCGCGATCGATGAGGTCCGCCGTGAGTTTTTCCACGTAGTAGGAGCCGCCCCAGGGATCGGCAGTGTAGGTAATATCGGTTTCCAATTGCAAGTGCAACTGAGTATTGCGGGCAATACGTGCGGAGAAATCCGTCGGCAAAGCAATGGCCTCATCTAGGGAATTAGTGTGTAGGCTTTGGGTTCCACCCATGGTTGCCGCCATCGCTTCCATGGCCGTGCGCGTCACATTGTTGAACGGATCTTGCTCGGTTAGGGACCAACCCGAGGTTTGGCTGTGAGTACGCAGCGCCAATGATTTTGGGTTTTTAGCTCCTAAGGCCTCCATGTGCTTGGACCAGAGGTAACGAGCAGCACGCATCTTGGCAATCTCCATAAAAGGATTCATGCCAATGCCCCAGAAGAAGCTCAGGCGC
>JAKMGS010000032.1 GCA_022424815.1 Schleiferiaceae bacterium
CTCCATATGTTTAAGACATCTATCTTTTTTATAGTTGGTTCAGTATTACTCTTAACAACAAGTTCTTGTGCTGAAAAAAAGGCAAGTAATCCGGGCAATGAATTATCCACACAAAGTGAAATAGTTCCTCCGGCTTTGATTCCTGATAAAATTGTATTAGGTGAAGTGATATTAATCGCCGATGGTTATAAGGCTTCGTGTGCCTTTATGGAGGGCTATGGTTATGAAAGAACTCGTGGAAAAATGATTGTAGAGATATATAATTGGAATTTATCGGACAATGTAAAATACACAGATACAGATACATACGGTCTAGGCACATTGGTAGCTTCTGGTGAATTTGAGTTTACTGAGGATAATTTTGAAGATGGAATAGCTGATAAGATTGTATTTAAAATTAACGCAGAAGACAAAAACCTACCGAAAACCTATTTATCAGCCAAATTTACATTTACCCCAGAAGGAACTGATCAAGCAATTGTCGGTGGCTCTAGCTATGAAACCTTATAAGGTGGCGTTCTAACACAAATCACTTACTTGAGGTGAATATTGACCGAAATCTTTTTCTACTTTGTTAAATATTATTGAAACGACTCAGGAATTTGATCAGTTAATGACATAGATGCAACCTAGTATACTTTTGTGTCATTGCTTATAATTGGGGTCATGATCATTCATGATTTGATCAGCGAGTCCGTGAAGATCAGTATTAAAACCTGTTTGATAAGAATTGGTCCCTAAATCAATTTGATAAATACCTTTCATCCACATCAATGTGCCCGCTTCAACAGTGATTTGACCCTGATGTCCCTTAGCATCAGTAAAAAGCGAGGTAGCGTGTGGCCCAAAATAGTTGATGCTATCTAACAGCTGTCCATCCGTTTTTAAGTTGTATAAATTTAGAGCCGCCCATCCAGTAGGAATGGTAAAAATGCTTGTATTAGGAAACTGAGTTCTTAACGAGTCCACTACGGTCTTATGTATGATGGTATTAACCATATAGTCGTAGAATAACTCAATTGAGTTGAATCCATAGTATTGAGCAGTATCGTTCCAGTTTGCTGGGAAGTCTATTGGTGGAATTGAAATGAATACTTTCATATCTGGATTTTGCTGTAATCCGTAGGTAATCCATTCACTGAATCCTTCGGTTCTGTTGCTTGGAGAAGATCCAGAAGTCATACCGAAGTATTCAATTCCCCCCGCGTCAAAGGCTGCTTTAATTTCTTGGTGAGCTGCACTGGTAGAATCATTCCAGAAACTTATGGCCCATCCATTTTCTCCTCCACGGAAAACAAGCGTGCTATTGTGCTCCGTATATCCAGCGTCAGCAGCAACATCATCTAAATGGTTGGCATAAGGTTTGAAAAAACTATTTCCAATAAGCAACATGCGGTGGCCATTGTTCTGTCCGTTCGAATCGCTTTTTGAACATGAATAAAATAAGATCGGAAAAAAAAGAAGGAGAGTATATCGTTTCATAATATCTAAGTTATTGAAAATAAGGCTATTAAATTAAATAAGTTTTGATGATATCTTAAGGATACTTTCCAATCGTTCTGTGATGATTTATAATTGTAAGGAAAACCCTATAGAAGAACTCGAGCTTATCTTTAGGGGTGAATAAATGTCTAAGTATTGGAAAATCTGGATTTTCCATGTTTCGGGACCAATGCACAAGCCAATACTTGCAGATGGGTTTATTGTAAAATCTTTTGATTCAAAAGCTGAGTGGTACGAAGCTCCAGCGCTCATAACCAACCATTCCTTAGTGATCGAGGTTAATTCGATATTAATTTTTTGTAGTGGACCAGAAAGAGTTGAATCGGCAAGCATTGTTGAATACTGCGTTAATTGACTAGCCCTTATTGAAAGTCCCGAGATATTCTCTTTATTAGAATTAAAAGCATTTGAACCAATCATTAATTCTCCACCAGGCCCAATTTGTCTTTCATCAAACCCTGTACTTATATTGTTTAACCCTGCCGGATAAGATGCGTAAAATCCCATTTTAATTATTGTCCCTTTTGCGCTCGTGCTCTTTGGTTTGGTATTCTTGAATTCAGCTATGATTCTGTTTTTATCATTAATGGTTTTATTAAGACGAGCTATCTCATCCTTAAGTGATTGTCGTTCATTAGTCGACGTTTTACCAATATCTTTTTTTGAACCGGTATTGGTACCTTGAGTCGTAAATATTGTGATGCCATCGCCAGTTGAATCTCTTTTGGGAGAGGGTAACTGGTCACGAATTAGGGAGGAGCTAAGTCTTATATTTTCGTACCATTGGAAATTTTGGGTACCATAAATTCTACCATCATGAAAATACGTTCCGGCACCCATTTGTTTTCCCTTTGTTGAAAGAATATTGGAACGATGGCCTGAAGAATTCATCCATTGATCAATTAGTTTTGTGGCAATATCAAGGTAAGAATCATTGGCGCTCACCTAGTGATAAGCTATATTTTCAGCTAGATAAGGATTAGATATGCCTGCCAGCATTGCTCGATCCGATGTTGATTTCCGTGAATTATCAAGATTATTAGAATGTGAAAAGAAGTTATGCGTTGCCATTTTTAATGAATGATTGTAGGCCGCAGTTTCTAGACCTCTATGATAAGGAAGTGGGTAAACCCCATATTTAACTCGTTGCTCATTTGTTAAATAGAAAACGGCAGCATTTAGGAGTAAATAATCAGGGTCAGTTGGTGAGAATTTATCATGAAAACGTGGGTGTTGTCTGAACGTATCATATCTCCATTTCGAATAATCTTCAGAGCTCCATACATATTGAGCATGGACTGTAAAAGCCGAGAAAAACAATAGGACTGAAAACGTCCATCTAAGCTTTTGTAATTTTTTAGCGATAGGATGATTGGTACTCATAATGCTTAAATTAACGTTTGTATATATGTCAATAGTTTAAAATATTTGACTAACGATCATTTAATAACGTTCTCTTACTAAATCTTTAAGTCCACAATGAGCATTAAAAAAGTGATATCCGGCAGAGTGCCCTGAATAAATGCCATTTGTGAAAATCTAAATTATAGAAAAAACAACGCTAACCCTTTTGCTAATGGGCAATTAATAGCATTTGTTGAATACAAGTAGTTTTAAGTATATTACAGATTGTAACACTTAAACATACACAATGTCACGAAAAGTAAAAATCCGCAATTTTCCAGTGAAGCTTAAGAAGAATGATATTGCAGAAATTCTTGAAGCCAAATATTCCTCAGTTGGATACCAAGTAACCAAAAGAACGTTAAGCGTGAAGGTTAGAATGAGTGCTTTTATTGCTGCACGTGTTCAACCCGTGGGTAATTGGGTAGATAATGATGTCAATATCTATGTACAAGGCTATACCCCAAATATTGGTGCAAGGATTATAGAGAGAATGCTTCTCTTTCTTCCGTGGATTTATATGTTTTTACAACGTCGTAAATTTGTCACTGAAATTACAGAATACTTAAGGTCTGATGAGTTCATTAATGATGCTCGCAGACATGTTGGAAGTTAAAAAATGAACCCTTAACCATGAAGGTTAGGGGACTGTTCTTACCCAATGAAGTGGTTGTATAGCATTCTATTATGCTTAGTTATTTTTGGTTGTAGTCAGGAAGAGAATTGTTGTCCTCCTGCTGAGTTCCTGGTAGGGCAAATGGTTTCCAATGAAAAAGATTTTGTATCTGTTGATTCTCTATATGGAAGGAATTCAATCCTTTTAGATTCTCAAGTGTATAAGGCTTTTGTGTTAATGGCCGACTCTGCAAAAAAATCAGGTATTGATCTTTACATCCTATCAGGGTACAGGTCTTTTTACTCTCAGAAAAGTATTTGGGAACGAAAATGGGAGAAGAATTCAGGTACCATGGATGATTCGAAAAATGCCAATCACATACTTAGATATAGCTCTATGCCAGGCATCTCCCGTCATCATTGGGGGACTGATCTGGATCTGAACAGTCTAAACAGTGAATATTTTCAGTCGGGTGAGGGAGCCAAAGTATATCAATGGTTGAATGCTAATGCAAATCATTTCGGATTCTTTCAACCATATACAACAAAGGATAAAGGCAGAACCGGATTTGAAACCGAAGAATGGCATTGGTCTTATTATCCTTTATCTCAGGGCTACTTAGATTGTTACTTACAGAATGACAGTATTGAAGATCTTATTACTGGATTTAACGGCGCCCAATTTTATAGAATCTTTGACATCAAAAAGAGATATGTGCAAGGAATTGAAATGGATACAATAGAAGAAAGCATTCAATAGCTTTCTGGTCAATCGTGTTAATTTGATTTCAGTCCCTTCTCTTCCTCTTTTGACAACCTTACAATATCAATACCTCTTTCGGCATCTGTTGTGGCGATTAATCTATTCTTGATGGTCGCGTTATCAGCATCATGGTACAGTGATTTGTAAAGTGCAATTGCTCCTGTAACTATTAGGGCGGTCATACTTTTTTTCGTCCAATATGAAAATCATTTCCAGGACCATGGCGATCTATTTGTTACTATGGGAAGAATAATCTCTTCCGCTTGTATATCTCTAGCAATGTGTTAAACCGATCAATAGTTAGAAATGTAGTAGGAATCATCTTCGAACCATATTTCATCCCCATACCAGTTAGCTTCAGAAGAAGGATTTTGTCTGTTCAAATAGACTTTGTTTTTTCTATTGATGCTGATATCAAAATTTTCACCAGGAAAATCCATTTCCCAATGTATTTGAGCGTCTCCATTTCCGTCTAGATACATAATTAAAATCTTTTGATCATAACTATGAACACTCCGTAATACTACAAATAGATCTCTTTGTCTATCTCCATCACAGTCTCTCTCAGAAAGTCCATACTTACGTGAAACGACTGTTTTGAATGAACTTTCATCATTTCCTTCTGGTATGATCCATTCGCCTAAATAGTTCATTTGAATAAAGTACTCGACTAATTTGTGTCTGTAAGAAGAGGTAATATAAGAGTTGTCATCAAATATCTGCTGTAGTTGCTGTGTTTTGAGTGAATCAGCGACCCACGGAATTCCACAACTCGCAGTTGCCATCCAGCCAGTATATGGGTTCGGCTTGTCTTCTGATCCCCAGCCATAAACCGGATGAAGTACGTTCACTTTTCTCCAGGTAAAATTGGAATTATAAATAGGTTCTTCTTCCGTATCATATATAAAGCGTGAACCAGTGGAAAAACTTCCGATTTTGTAGGCATCATCATCTGGGTATTCACGCAGATTTAGCGCGCTTACAAATATTTGCTGTTCACCCTCGCGTTTTCTAAACGGGTCTTCTTCTGGCCAGAAGAAATAAACCCCTAAAATTATTCCCGTAATGACAAGGATACCGGCACCGACTACACCCAAAATACCGAGGACGTAGAAAATCGGATTTATTGACTTTTTGTTCTTCGGCTCCATGGGTTTATTAATATCATTCGCGGATGAGCCTGTGTTTCCCTCTGAATTTACTGAGTGATCTTTTTGAGTGTTCATTAGAGTATTATGGTTTAAAGGCAAATTACAAAAATATTCCTACGAAATACTCTACGTGATGAGCCGGAGGAAATGGAATAAAACTCTATTTAAACTGAAGTAAATCAGGCTCCTGTATGCTGGATGATTTATAGCCGCTGTTTAATTAAAAAGTTAATTACAGTGTTTTGCCATAGCGTCATAGGCACGTTCTTCTCCTAATTCACCTGCTTTCGATAAATATGAGCATGCATCACTATATTGTTTTAATTGAATTTTCGACATTCCAATGAGGTAGTAGGGCAATGCTGGATTAGAATTAATTGCGAGAGTTTCATCGACTAATTCAATGGATTTCAGCATGTCGCGTATACATGCTTTATAATTTCCCACTCTGAAATGATATTCTCCTCTAGATCCCCAAACATAACTTTCATTAGGTGATAGCTCAACCGCTTTGTCTAGGTAAGGCAAGGCTTCTTGGACGCGGTCCATTTGAATTAATTGATAACCATAGTTGTTATAAACTGTTCCCATTTGGTAGATATTGGGCGTTGCACTTGCTTCTCTTTTTATGATTTCAGCATAATCAGCCAACGCGCCCCTAGCATCACTTAAATCAGATTTTATCACTGCCCGCATAAAATAAGCATCAGTATTTTCGGAATTAATAGCAATGGCTTGAGAAAAGTCTTTGATTGCATCTACATCCTTAGATAGTTTACGGTTCGCGAGACCTCTATATACATAAGCATTGTCGTCCTGTTCATCCATCTGAAGGGTAATTGTGAAATTCTCGCGAGCTTTTTCATAATTATTAATCCCGTAGTAATAGATAAACCCCTTAAGGAAATAAGGTGCCGAATAATTTGGTAATGCCTCAATACATTGATCGACATGGTCTAAAGCCGTAACATTATCATTGTTCACGAAGTATTCTTGGGCTTTTTCGTAGTGATAAGCAGCTATTTCTTCTGTGGAGCTCGAATTGTTATCTAAGCCACCTGTTGTGCTATTATCGCTATCAAAATTTGAGCTAGATACACCCCTGTCAAGTGACACATCTTCATTTACAGAAATTAGAAAAGTAAAATTTGAAACAATACTCATTTGGTCCTTGAGTTTCATTCCTGCCAAGCCATTGTTCTCCTCCAAGGCAATTTGTTGTGGAAGAATATCTATGAGACTCTTCAAGTATGAAATCTTCACGGCGTAATTTACATTTTCCGCCCCTTCATGTTTTGCGCTTACGACACCGATGATATTGCCATCTTCATCAAATAACGGCCCGCCAGAATTCCCGGGTTGAACAGGAGCCGAAATTTGATACATAGTAATATCGCCCTGAAAGCCGGTTTTGGAGTTGACGATACCATTGGTCAATTTCACCTCTTCACCCATAGTTTCTGTCATGGGGTAACCCAATACAAAAACATCTTCACCAACACTTACTGCTGAATTTCTAAATCCATAAGGTATTGGATCGAATCCATCGAAATCAGGATCATTGATTAATAGAATTGCCAAGTCATTTTTTTCATCGGAGACAACGACTTTTGCACTTAGTTTTCTTGACCCCATTGGTCCAGGAACCGCTACCGAGATATTCTCCGCATCTTCTACGACGTGATAATTCGTTGCTACATGTCCTGCCCTGCTAATTGCAAATCCTGTTCCAGTTGAATATTCTGGAGTTGGATTGCTTTCACCCTCATCAGTGATAAGGCCATAAACAAGCATGAATGGCTCGTCATCTGAAGAGATAAAGTAAATTTCACCATCAGTAGCGTCGATGATCATGAAATATTCATTTCCTACATCACTTTTAATATCGTAAGTGAATAATTCCCTTTCCTCATCATATTCTGACGTAAGAATATCATATCGAGAAGTTTGATCTGATGTGATATGCAGGAAATAGGTAAAGTCTTCGTCAAATTCAAAACTTGTGAAATACTCTTTTTGATTTACCACTAAGACCCAATCTTCCTGCAAATCATCCCATCGATATGAACTGATATTATCGGATGAAACATTCATCTGAGCACGCAGGCCCGACGAAAAAAGGATCATCACAATGATGTAAAGGAAGTATCGTTTCATTTCTGAATTACTTAGGTGTTTGTGAGATTGTCAGCGACCTTCATGTGACATACTTGGTGCTAGTCTCAAATTTAATTAATTTTTGACCGAAGTCGTGGACTTAAGGAAAATTCAAGCAAGAAGATATTATCCTCAAATGGATTGTCGGTGCGATTCCTAAATAGCTGCAATCCATTTCTATGATTAAGATTATGTTTACAGGACCAAATCCTAAACCCATGTCTCAACGTCTTAAAACCCTTCTCATCGCCTCAGGTGCACTGTTGTTTGTGCCATTTATTGGAAGCCAATTTTCTCAAGAAGTTCATTGGTCGGGATTCGACTACATCGTCGCCGCCATTTTACTGGGTGGAACGAGCTTCGTGCTTGACGTTGTGCTCACCAAAGCGAAAAACAAGCAAAGTCGCTGGGCGTGGGGCATCGTTGTAGTTCTGGCCTTAGCCTTGGTATGGGCGGAGTTGGCTGTTGGTGTGTTCGGCAGTCCGTTGGCGGGGAGTTGAATTAATGCCCTTCCGGCCCCTTGATTCCCGCGTTTACTTCAATATCGATGTAGTTTTCTTGAGGAGTAATGGGACATGAGTACCCGTCGGTATAGGCGCAATACGGGTTGTAGGCATAATTAAAATCCAAGACCATGGTGCTTCCCTCGGGCTTGGTGATGTCCATGAATCGGCCCGTGCCGTAGGTGCTCACTCCTGTAGTTTTATCCATGAAAGGAAGAAATAGGTGGTCCTGATATTCTTCCATCGCCATCAACCTTTTGCTTTGGTAGAGGAATAATTCCAAAGTTTGTCCGCGCACCTCGAAAGTGGCCTTGGCGTAGCGGCGGTACGCTTTACTCACGCCGGAGCTAGTGGCCATGTTGAACCACGGTTCATTTTCAAGTACTTCAATGTTCGCCTCAACGGCCATCTCCGGATTATAGCTGAAGAATTCATGTCCGTGGAAAGCGGCCCGTTCTTCAGGGGTTAAAGGACTGGTTGTGGAATCGGTATAAAAATCGTCCAATTCTTGTTGGTACTTCAATACCTCTATGCGCTGTGGTGTGGCCAATGGTACTAATTCTCCTACCACTTCATTCGGAACCTCAAAGCTCAAGCTGTAGTGGTCTATTTTTAAGCCGTCATATGTGACGTGTACAACACCAACACCTCGGCACTTGCCCATGTGTGGTGAATCTAACCGTTCATTGAACCAGAGTGTATTGCCTTGTCGGTACCAATGGCGTTCAAAGGCCTCGAAGGTCCAAGCGCTTTTTCTTCGGAAATAAGGTGCGGCCCAATCTTGGAACTCCCCAGCTGTCCAATACTCACCGCCGTCGGTGCCTTGGAAAATACTTTCACTGTTATAAAAGGCTCCGAAATAACCGGCTGAATCTGCTGTAGCAGCAGCTAGGTGCCATTGATCTACGAATGCATCAAGTGTTTGTTCGTCGAAATATGAATTGCGAATTGCCTCTGCCATAAAACGACCAAGAATTTGGTTCCCTTGATCATTTAAGTGGAGCTTATCAGATATGAACAGCTCAGGGTCAACCTGGCCATTGTTGTTGGTGAGCCAAGGCCAGCAATCCAAGAATTGATAGTTGTACGCTTCGGCTAATCCTTCTAATTCACTGTTTACCGCCTTGTACCTAGCCAGGTGTTCCCATCGTGATGGCGAAGGTTTTGCTGAAAGAAAAAACACGGGAAGATTAGGGTGCGTATACTGGATCCAATTCATAAGTTCCCAAGCGTCAGAATAAATAGTAAATACTTCTCTTTGGCTGCCGTCTTCCTCTACATGAACTATATCATTATCCCCTTCATAAATGACAAGGATATCCGGCTTGGTGCCCGAAATGAGTTCCTCTTTATAACGGTATAGATCATCGAAACACGATCCTCCGATGCCCGCATTGACTACCTCATATTCTGGAAAACTTTCAGCCATGCTGTCCCAGAGTCGAAAGGTGGAACTTCCAGCGAAAACAATCCTTGTTTTTTCGTGAGATAGCTTCTCGGATGCCTTTACAATCCGACGTACGTCACGATCGTAGTTTTGGCCGCATTGCCCGAAAGCAATATTCGAAAACAGGAATAGAACTGTGGCAAAATGAAGGTGGCTACGACGCATTGGAAGTCAGTTTTGTAGGCTTGAATATACTCTGATTTTTTTGATCTAAAAAGAGGCATTATAACCCTTTAACCCCCGGATACGCTATAATGTCCTGCAATTGTCCGGCTGGACTCAGGTAAACGTTTGTTAATATTGTCATGCCGCATGAAAAAAGGCTATTTAAACCCAATATAAATGCGGAATACAGTTGAAAATCAAAGGATTATAAATGCCTTTGTTTTTATGGTCAAGACGGCCCGACAATTGGGATTTCCTTCGCAATAAGGCTCCCGGAACAAAACAAATGTATAATTGACACAACTTTAAAATACGCAGGACCCTAACCCTGCGATTTTTTTCAGATGACTGAACACGATCATATTTATTTGGGATCCATCCCTGCACAGCAAAGACAACCGGCCGTAGAAGGTGAGGCGGTAAACATTGCCGGCGAATCGTTTTACAAGATTGCGAATTACGACCAGATGCGTCCGTTCTTCATGAGCGTCGTAAGCTCGTCGAACCATTGGATGTTTATCTCTAGCACTGGCGGATTGACTGCTGGTAGAAAGAACAGTAACTATTCATTGTTCCCCTATTACACCGACGATAAAATCAGCGAGTCTTTTGAGACGACTGGGAGCAAATCCATCTTCATCGTAACATTAGATGGAAAGCGCTGCTTGTGGGAGCCGTTTTCAAATAGATTGAAAGGCATTTACCAAATCTCTCGAAACCTATATAAGAACTCATACGGCAATAAGCTCATCTTCGAAGAAATCAATCACGATTTAGGCATGGGCTTCTCTTACGAGTGGAATTCTAGCGATCAGTTTGGCTTTGTTAGAAAGTCAGTGCTAAAGAACTTGAACGATAGTGAGGTCGCCGTTTCCTTGTTGGACGGTATTCAGAATATTCTACCCTACGGCGTTGAAGATGCCTTGCAAAATGCGTCTAGCAATTTGGTGGATGCCTACAAAAAATGTGAGCTGGAAACAGATACAGGATTGGGCATTTTCTCATTGAGTGCCATAATCGTAGACCGCGCAGAGCCCTCTGAGGCTTTGAAAGCCAATATGGTTTGGTCGTACGGATTGCCACAAACCAAGGTGCTTCTTTCTTCTGGTCAGCTGGATGTGTTCAGAAGTGGACAGCCAGTGGTAGAAGAGGTAGATGTGAAAGCTGAGAAGGGTGCCTTCTTGGTGCAATCAGAATTGACCATTGCTGCCAATGGTGAAGCTACTTGGGCGTTGGTTGCGGATGTGCACCAGGGACCTTCAGACTTGGCGGCGACGAAGGCGCGCTTGCAAGACCGTAATGCATTCTATGCAGCTATTCGCGAAGATGTAGAGGCGGGCACGAAGCACTTGATAGAATTGGTCGCGGCATCTGATGGCCTTCAACTCACAGAAGATAGCATTCTCAATAATCGTCACTTCGCAAATACGATGTTCAACATCATGCGCGGGGGGATTTTTGATTTGAATTATACCGCAGAGAAGCAAGACTTCGTGCCGTATATGATGAAGGCGAATGGAGCGGTGGCGAAGAAATTTGAGAAGGAGTTGAATGCCCTTCCAGAGGTATTTGATGTATTTGAAATCCGCGCGTTGGCTACGAATGCAGGCGATGCTGATTTTGTCCGATTGTGTACGGAATACCTGCCGTTGAAATTTAGCCGTCGTCACGGCGATCCGTCGCGTCCGTGGAATAAGTTCTCGATCAACACACGCAACGAAGAAGACGGTTCCAAGATTTTGGATTACCAAGGGAACTGGAGAGATATTTTCCAGAATTGGGAAGCGCTGGCGCATTCTTATCCAGAATTCATGGAGGGAATGATTCACAAGTTCTTGAATGCATCGACTTTTGATGGATATAACCCTTACAGAGTAACAAAGGATGGCTTTGATTGGGAGACCATTGAGCCGGATAATCCTTGGTCGTACATCGGGTACTGGGGCGATCACCAAATCATTTACTTGCTGAAATTCTTGGAGTTCAGCGAGAAGTACTACCCAGAGAAATTGGCATCTTACTTTAGTCAGGCAAGCTTCGTATATGCGAATGTGCCGTACAAGATTAAAAAGTATGAGGACCTCTTGGCCAACCCAAAGGATACCATTGAATTTGATCTGGCGGCGCATGAAGCCATTGAGGAAATGCGCGCCAAGATGGGTGTGGACGGTGCATTGTTGCAAAACCAGCAGCAGGAGATCCACCACGTAAACTTCATTGAGAAGATCTTGGCGACAGTGTTGGCGAAGCTCTCGAACTTCATTCCAGAAGCGGGGATTTGGTTGAACACACAACGTCCGGAATGGAACGATGCGAACAATGCATTGGTAGGAAATGGAGTGTCGATGGTGACCTTGTATTACTTGCGAAGATTCTTGGCGTTCTTCGAGCAATTGGTCGAAGGGAACAAAGATGAGGTAAGCGTTTCAAAGGAATTGGCCACCTTCTATACTGAGGTTAAAACTGCCCTAGAGTCCTCTCGTCAATTGTTGAGCGGATCTATTTCAAATCAAGATCGCAAAGGCGTCTTGGACGCCTTGGGTGGGGCGGCGGCAAAATATAGAGCGAGCATTTATGGCGCAGGATTTAGTGGCGAATTCGTGGAACTCTCCATCGCCGATGTGAAGTCCTTCTCTCAAACGGCACGTGAGCATTTGGAGCATTCTATCCGTGCAAACAAGCGTGCCGATGGGTTGTACCATGCCTACAACTTGATGACGGTTGAAGAAGATGGCATTGCCGTGTCGTACCTGGCAGAAATGTTGGAAGGGCAGGTGGCTGTCTTAAGCGCAGGGTATTTGAATTCGGCTGAGAGTTTGGCGGTATTGGATGCGTTGAAGGCCAGTGCATTGTTCCGTGAAGATCAGTACAGCTACATTCTCTACCCGAATAAGGAGTTGCCTCGTTTTGTGGCGAAAAATGTCATTCCTACGCCGCGTGCGGAGCAGAGTGACTTGTTAAAGGAATTGGTCGCAGCGGGCAACCGTCAGGTGGTGACCAAAGATTGCAATGGCAGCTACCACTTTAACGGAACCTTCAACAATGTCGACAGCTTGAAAGCGGCGTTGAAGGAATTGCCAGAGCAGTACCAGGCACTAGCACAGCGCGAAACCGAGTTGTTGAGCACCATTTTCGAAGAGGTGTTTAATCATAAATCATTCACCGGTCGTTCAGGAACTTTCTTCGGCTACGAAGGACTGGGCTCGATCTACTGGCATATGGTGTCGAAGCTGCTGTTGGCGGCTTACGAGAACACAAAGCGCGCCTTGGATGAGGATGCCGAAGGTGCTTTGGTAGGTCGATTGTTCGACCACTACTTTGAGATCCTCGCCGGTATTGGAGCCCATAAATCACCGAAGCTTTATGGTGCCTTCCCAACGGATCCGTATTCGCACACCCCAGGAGGGAAAGGTGCGCAGCAGCCAGGGATGACCGGACAGGTGAAAGAAGATATTTTGAGCAGGTTTGGAGAGCTGGGCGTTCGCGTTGCAGGCGGAGCATTGCACTTCACACCTCAAATTTTGAAAACATCGGAGTTCCTTTCAGAAGGACAAGTGTTCCACTACCGCGATGTGGCAGGTACGGAGCAGGAATTAGCATTGGAGGCGGGGTCATTGGCCTTTACCGTTTGCCAAGTTCCTGTGGTGTACAAGCGTGCTTCGCAAAGTAGTATCAAAGTCGTTCGCCAGGATAGCGTGCAGGATTTCGACGGGCAAGCCTTGGATGTGGCGACCTCGACGGAGATTTTCCAGCGCCGTCAATCGGTGGTACGCATTGAGGTGGAGGTTGTGAAATAATTGGACACTTCGAAAAAATGAAAAAGAGCACATGGAACATAGCCGGGATTGTTTGCGCCTTCGTCGCACTCTTCGGCTGTGCCCATGAACCGACAAATACGACGCCCATGAAAACCGCGGCAGAAATTTTAGGGAACCCGGAGTATCAGGCCATCTCTTATGGGGGCTACCGTGCGAAATCGCGTGAGGTACAGCCGACGATCCAGCAGTTGAAGAACGACATGAAGATCATGCATGCCATGGGCATTCGCGTGTTGCGGACTTACAACCTACAATTGGACCATGCCCCTAATGTTCTTCGTGGCATTCGTGAGCTGAAGCAGGAAGATCCGACCTTCGAGATGTATGTCATGCTGGGCGCCTGGATCGATTGTCAGGATGCGTGGACGGACCACCCAAATCACAAGTTTGAGGACCCGACCAACAATGAAAGTGAGATCAGCAAGGCGGTACACTATGCCAATGAGTACCCTGATATTGTTAAGGTCATTGCCGTGGGCAATGAGGCCATGGTGCACTGGGCGTGGAGCTACTTTGTCAAGCCGGGGGTCATCCTGAAATATGTGAACTACCTGCAGGAGCTAAAAAGCATGGGCAAATTGAGTCCGGACCTTTGGATCACGAGCTCGGACAATTTCGCCTCTTGGGGCGGTGGTAGTCCAGATTACCACAATGAAGACCTCGAAGCGTTGGTCAAAGCGGTGGATTATGTTTCTATGCACACCTATCCCTTCCACGATACCCATTACAATAGTGCGTTCTGGGAGGTTCACGAGAGCACGGTGGTAAAGTCTGGTGATGATGATCGAGTGGAATTAGCCATGGATCGCGCCGTATTCTATGCGAAGAATCAGTACAACAGTGTGAAGGCTTACCTCGACAGTATTGGGGTGGAGAAGCCTGTGCACATCGGGGAGACCGGTTGGGCCAGCGTGAGTCGTGGTCTCTATGGTCCTAATGGTTCGTTTGCCGCGGATGAAGTCAAACAGGCGCTCTACTACAAGAAGATGCGTGCTTGGACAGATTCGGCGGGGATTTCATGCTTCTATTTTGAGGCCTTTGACGAGCCTTGGAAGGATCCCAATCACGAAGAAGGAAGTGAAAACAACTTTGGTCTGATCACCCTGAGCGGGCAGGCGAAGTACGCTATATGGTCTTTGGTAGACCAAGGAATTTTTGAAGGACTAATGCGCAACGGCAACACTATTACCAAATCATTCGGTGGGGATAGTGCGGCGGTAAAAGCAACTGTATTGGTGCCTAAAACAGTGAACGAATAATGATGAAGGGATTGTATTTACGTTTTGGCTTTTCTCTACTTGCGGCTATTTTCTTTGCCGCTTGTACAGTGGAGTCCGCGGAAGAAACGACGGTGGAACATAATGCGCCGATGTACATGAAAGGAGTGTGCTACCATCCGGTGGCCAAGGGCGATACCATGCGCAGTTTCGACCGCATTGATGAAGACCTTGCCTTGATGGTGGATGCTGGGATGAATACTATTCGCACCTATGCCCCTATTGAAGAGGAAGAGGTGTTAGACAAGATTGCTGAGAAGGGCATGAAAGTCGTTGTGGGTTTTGGCTATAACCAGAATGGATTTTACGACTTACTCTCAGGTTCTTACCTCGAGTATGTCGAGCGTTTCAAGGACCATGAAGCAATTTTGATGTGGGAATTGGGCAACGAGTACAACTATCACCCGGAATGGTTTGAGGGTGATATCATGAATTGGTACACCACATTGAAGGAGGCAGTTGATGCCATCCATGCCTTGGATTCGGTGCATCCCGTGGCGACAGCGCATGGTGAGTTGCCGGATTCTGTAGCCTTTCATATGGGCGAGGAAGTGGATATGTGGGGCTTGAATGTGTACCGTTGGGATCAGCCGGCCACCATTATCAACGAATGGAACGCCGTGAGTGATAAGCCGTTCTATTTTTCAGAGGTAGGAGCGGACAGCTACATGCGCATTGCCGATGCAGGATTTGCACAAGGCCCGAACGAGGATGCCCAAGCGGTGGCATTGGATACAATCATTGATCAAATTTTAGCAAGACAATCTGAGAACCAAGGGTTGTTATTGTTCTCGTTCACCGATGGATGGTGGAAAGCGGGCAATCCTGATAAACAAGATATTGGCGGTTGGGCGCCAAAAAGCAGCGGGGTGCCGTATGACGGTGCGCCAAATGAAGAATATTGGGGTATTGTTGATATCGACCGACAGCCGAAAAAAGGTTGGGATGTGGTCGTGGAGCATTTTACCAAGAAATGATGAAAAGAATTGGGCCACATATCAAAACTTTTTTCCAAATCCAG
>JAKMGS010000114.1 GCA_022424815.1 Schleiferiaceae bacterium
TCGTTTAAAAACAACGATTCTACGTGTTTTTGTGTTAAGCGAGTGAGGGCTAGAGTGGGGACTTTAGCCCTCTTTTTTTGCCCCTACCTTACTCCAAGCAAAGCAAGCTGCAAACTGTAAGAAACTGGCCACGGCCATGGAACCGCTAATGGAACCGCCCACCCATTCAGCAATGTAATATCCAAGAGTGGCGCTGATTAAACCCTGCAGCATGATCAACAGGGTCATCCTTTTGAAATTATCGGTGATTAAGTACGCGCTTGCCGCAGGAACTACTAAAAATGCAATGACCAATATTGCGCCCACGCTTTCAAAGCTCACCACGGTGGCCACTGAGGTTGCCGCCATTAAACTGTAGTGCCACAGCACTGTGCGAATCCCTATGCTTTGTGCATATTCATTGTTGAAGGACGTAATCATCCAGCCCTTATAGCCCCACCAGAAAATCACCTGAATGACCAACAACAACACCAATAATGTCCACACTGGGGCGGGAACGTTGAGGCCCAAAAAAGAAGAGGTTTGAAGTGGCACAAAGGCAATTTCACCGTGCAATACACAATCCGCATCAATGTCAGCTTCACCAGCGAATCGGGTCACTAAAATAACACCTACCGCAAACAAAAATGTAAAGACTGTTCCCATCGCTGCATCGGATTGCATCTTTCCCTTGGAAGAAAAAAATTGAATCAAAAGCGTGGTCACCACCCCCATAATTATTGCGCCTAAAAACAAGGGAACTGAGGCCCGCGAACCGCTGATGAGATAGGCAATCACAATCCCTGGAAGTACCGCATGACTCAGAGCATCGCCCATCATACTCATGCGGCGCAACAGTAATAGATTGCCCAACATCCCGGTGGAGGATGCTACTAAAAAACCGGTGATAATGATCCAAAAAGCGTCCATACTATGCGCCCTCTGGGACTATCTCGTGAATTTCAAGTAACGGATTAAACCTACTACAAAGGCCTAATTCCTTTAAAATCTCCGCCTCGATTTCTGGCGTTAAAAAGTGTTCCATGGTATCTGCCTCGTCGTGCACAAGGTGTACGCTCATCTGCATCCTGCGTTGCAAATACACCTCCCATATCTTGTGCCGCCTATCTATCTCAGCTCCTATGGCACGGCCTTCTGTGCTTAAGGTATATCCCGTGTGTACTTTCTTAATCATACCTTTTCTCCGCAGGCGCTTGATGGTTCTGTTCCAAAGGCGTTGGTCAAAAAACTGACGTGTACTAATGCTACGTCGGTTAAAGAGTTTGCCTTGACCGCGAACTTCTAATTGAACCGCGGTCTTCAATAGATTTTCCTCATTCATTCTACGCTTGACCAAAAGCTTGCTCCATCGCTGAAAAACCACACCTTTTTTAGGAGCAAACATCATTGAGACGAATGCAATAACACTTATCATCACTATAGTCCACGGACCTGTTGGCATACTTGAGTAACTATAACTTATATATGCTCCCAGCCATCCTGATAATGCACCAAACACACCGCTAACAAACAACATTCGACCTAAATTATCTGTCCAAAACCGTGCTGCTGTTGGAGGAATAATAAGTAATGCGCTCATCATCACAATGCCTACCGCTTTGATTCCCACACTAATACTTATGATAGTAATGAATCGAATTACAGTTTCAATCCACTTGGTGTTGATCCCCACACTTTGTGCAAAGTCTTGATTAAACACTACAGTCTTCAAACTGAAATAATAGCGTACAACAACAAACAACACTATAAGCGATACAGCGCCAAAGACCATACTATCTTCTGGACTCATCGCCGCCGCATTTCCAAAAATATAGTGATCTAATCCGCTTTGCTCTTTTACATAAACCCGCTGAATAATGGTTAGCATAACTATTCCAAGACCGAAAAAACTAGAAAGAACAATGGCTAATGCACTATCCCCCTTGATTTTACTATGTCTAGTAATATAGTCCACGACCCATATAGATAGCCATCCGCTCACTGCCGCGCCAATAATTAAGTATATAGGGTTTTTGACCCCGCTTAACATAAACGCTATGAGAACGCCTGGCAACATACTATGGGCAACTGTTTCTCCAATAAGTGTTTTCTTGCGTAGAAAATTGAATGTACCGACCGCGCCGCTTACCCCGCCTAATAGCAAAATGGCTAAGGCCACGTATCGAACGTTAGGGTCCGAAAGGGTAAGATATTTAATGAGGTCGTTCAATGTTTACTTTAGATAAGCGGCCAACAAATTGGCGTTGTATACAAGCATTTCAAGGTACGTGTCTTGATCCGCTTCCGGTCCTAATGAGTCGCTTAAAAGTTCCGGACCTAGTACCACTGGGCAGCCTTTTGCCTCGCATCCACGCTGCACACTTTCCATTGCCTGCGGGCTTACTATGTTTTCCAAGAAAATTGCTGGAACGCCCTCCGCACAGATGAAATTGACTAGTTCTGTCACTTCTTTTAGTCCAAATTCAGAAACCGTCGAAGCGCCTTGAAGTGTATTCACCTTCATATTGAATGTACGTGCCCAGTAACTCAATGCGTCATGGGTGGTTACCACCAACCTGTTGTCCTCAGGAATACTGTTTACAATCGCCGCAACGCTATCCGTGGTCACCGCAATAGCTGCTTGGTATTCCTGCACAGCCACTAAAATTTCTGAACCGTTCTCTGGATAAGCGCTCGATAATGCTTGACCTATATCTCCAATGATAAATTTCGCCAACTCTGTATCAAACCAATAGTGGGGGTCTTTGCTTGCTGGGAAGTTTGGGTCACTAATGATGATCGAGTCCGGCACGTGTGCTGCAGCATCAATAATCAGTTTGTCCTGAATCTTTTCGAGGACGTCGATGATTTTTCCTTCCAAGTGAACACCGTGGTAGATGATTACGTCCGCCGCTCGAATGGCGTCCAAATCTTTCTTACTTGGCTTGTAAGTATGTGGATCGATGCCTTTGTCAAGCAATGCTTTTACCTCAAAACTCTCCCCAGCGATGTTGCTTACCCAATCCGTCATGATGCTGGTGGTACACAAGATGATGGGTTTACTTGGCGAGGAAGTGGCGCTGTTTTCTGTGGTTGTACAGCTAGTGGCGGTAATAAGGATGGCGAGGAAAATTGGGGTAAAACGCATCTTATTTAAATTAATTCTAAATAACAAAAGTACACAAGTATAAGCATTTAGAAAAAAACCAGATAGAGATTTATATTTCCAACAAAAGTGGTGCTCAATGTTTAATTTTATACAAATTTTAAATCTATCATGAATACTCTTCAACCGGAACACATTCTTGCTTCACTTGGTATCCAATCAAAAAATGACGGTACAGCTATAGGACAAAAATGGTCTGCTTCCTCACAGTACATTGGCTCTTCCTCTCCTATCCAAAACCAACACCTCGCTGAGGTAAATACCACTACCGAAAGTGATTATCACAAAGTCGTGGATGCCGCGCAGCAAGCTTTTGTAGATTGGAGAAAAGTTCCCGCACCTCAGCGTGGAGAATACATTCGCCAGTTCGGTAATGTCCTGAGAGAAAAGAAAGAAGATTTAGGAGCCCTCGTTTCTTTAGAGATGGGTAAGAGTTACCAAGAAGGTTTGGGTGAGGTTCAAGAAATGATAGACATCTGTGATTTTGCAGTAGGTTTATCTCGTCAATTGTACGGATTGACTATTAAAAGCGAGCGTCCAGAACACCATATGATGGAGCAATGGCACCCTATAGGTGTAGTTGGTGTAATTTCTGCGTTCAACTTCCCTGTTGCAGTGTGGTCATGGAACTTTGCCATCGCTTTGGTCTGTGGAAATACCGTGGTTTGGAAGGCCTCTGAAAAATCTCCACTTTGTGCGGTAGCTTGTCAACATATTTGGAATGAAGTCGCTGTAGCTAATGGATTATCAGATGGAATTTCAAATATTATTACCGGTGATTATAAAGTAGGGGAATGGATGACAGTGGATCATAGAATGGCGCTTATCTCAGCGACTGGTTCTTCTCGTATGGGTGCTATTGTAGGCGCTGCCGTAGCGGAAAGATTTGGTAAATCCATCTTGGAGTTGGGTGGAAACAATGCCATCATTATCACCCCTAGTTGTGATCTAAAAATGACCATTACCGGTGCAATATTCGGTGCCGTAGGTACCTGTGGACAACGCTGTACTTCTACCCGTAGATTGATCATTCACGAGTCGGTGTATGATATCGTTAAAAATGCCTTAGTTCAAGCGTATGGCCAATTAAAAATTGGCAACCCATTAGATGCTTCAAACCATGTAGGACCACTGATAGACCAAGATTCGGTCAATAATTTCCTACACACCATTTCCACTGTTCAAGAAGAAGGTGGAAAAGTGTTGCTAGGTGGTGAGGTACTCTCTGGCGGTATTTACGACGAAGGATTCTATGTATCCCCTTGTATTGTGGAAGCTGAAAACCACTACGAAAGTGTTCAGCGCGAAACCTTTGCCCCTATTTTATACTTGTTGAAATACAGCGGAGATATTCACGACGCTATTATTATTCAAAACAATGTAAAACAAGGTTTATCAAGTGCTGTGATGACTAGCGATGTTCGTGAAGCGCATATTTTCTTGAGTGAATCTGGGTCCGATTGTGGTATCGCAAATGTCAACATCGGTACTTCAGGAGCAGAAATAGGCGGTGCTTTTGGTGGTGAAAAAGAAACAGGAGGAGGCCGTGAAAGTGGCTCAGATGCTTGGAAAGCGTACATGCGCCGACAAACCAATACATTGAATTATGGCAATGCCCTACCTTTAGCGCAGGGGATTGAATTCAATATTTAAATGAAACATAAACAAATAGAAGTGGGGAATTTGAAAGGATCAGATTCCCCTTTCTTTTTTTTAGGTATTGGCAGTTGCTTCGTGCAACACTTTGAAGGTTTTACCCAGCAACACCATCTACCTATGTACTGCAATCCCTTAGGAACCTCTTTCAACCCGTTGTCCATCGGCCGGCAATTGCAATGGCTCTTCTCCAACGATTTTCCTCTACTCACCCCAGTTAATTTTCAAGGGACCTATCACCAACTAGATGCCGCTAACAAATTCCAATATTCAGATAGTGCAGTCCTTCAATCCACAACAGATTTAATAAGATCAAAAGTGCTTGATAGTATTAAAACATATCAAGGCCATCAGAAAGTTTTAGTACTGTCTTTTGGGACTGCCCACGCTTGGATGTACGAGGATCAGGTGGTTAATAATTGCCATAAACTACCCAGCCATTTTTTCCAGAGACAGTTGTTTTCTATTGAGGATATTGTGAATTATTGGACCAAGGTGCTTCTTGTTATTCCAGAGGATTGGACCATTATTTATACCGTCAGTGCTGTGAAATACACCAAACTTGGGTGGCGAGAAAATACCCTTTCAAAATCTGTACTTCACTTGGTGATTGACCAATTACTCACACTCCGAAACAACAGTCATTACTTCCCAAGTTTTGAGATTGTCACAGATGTTTTAAGGGATTACA
>JAKMGS010000115.1 GCA_022424815.1 Schleiferiaceae bacterium
ATTTTTGGCCCAAGGCCAAGTCATTCGTCGCTCCGCCGACTTAGCTAAAGATGGAGGGCACCTTACCCTTCGTGATAGCGTACGTATTGCCGCCTATGATAATGGTCCCGGCACATATGAAGTACATCTTCACTGCTGGGTCCATAAAGACTTTATAAATGTAGGGGACAAACGCATCATAGAAGAGGCCGCATTGTTCTCGGAAAAACTTGATACTTTAGGAAAAGTACGCGACAGTTATAAGGTAGATTCTCTTTGGGAAAGTTCAGCGCGACGAAGATCGAAGTATTACGAGGTGGTCTTATCTGGCACCTTAGACAGTCGCCATCTTGAGCGTCGTAGTTTTCCTACCTACATGCTAGAACAATTCTTTTCAGAGAAACGCGGAGGATCTATGAAGCAAGATCTAGAATATAAGTTGCAAAAAGATGGGTGGGAGAAAAAGACATTCGGTGGCTACGACGTATGGGCTTTCTTAGACCATCAACGAAACCCGTCGAAACCCACATTTCAGGCACTTCTTATTTTCAGAGGAAACTTACCCTACGTCTTGATTAACAAAGGAGAAACAATTGAATACTCGAAGATCAGACTTACAGAAGATAGAGATTATGGTACTTACCACTATTTTCAAAGACCAAATGACAGATTCCTTGCGGAGATAGACGATATTGTTTTAGACTATATACAACTATAAAAAAGGCGCCCTGCGGGCGCCTTTTTTATGCGGTAAAAATTTTTGCTTAGTCGACGATGGAGATCAGGAAGTAGTTTTTCTTCCCTTTCTGCGCGATGATCAATCCACCGGCAACCACATCCTCTTCGGATAAGGTTTTGTCCAAATCCACCTTACTCTTATTGATGGCCACACCATTGCCTTGCACCATCTTGCGCGCTTCGCCTTTCGAAGGGAAGATGGCCGTGTGCTCGGCCAGGGCTTCGACAATATCCAAGCCACCCGAAAGAGCAGCACGGGATAATTCAAACTGTGGCACTCCTTCAAACACACTCTCCAACGTGGCGCGATCGAGCTTGCGAAGCTGCTCTTCTGTAGCCTTTCCAAAAAGGATTTGTGAAGCCGCCTGAGCATTCTCGAGGTCTTCTTTACTGTGTACGCGCTCGGTCACCTCTTCTGCTAAGGCTTTCTGAAGCTTACGTTGATGCCGGGCCTCATTGTGTTCTGCGATCAAAGCCTCGATTTCTTCGCGAGATTTGATGCTAAATATTTTAATGTAGTTCTCGGCATCGGAATCCGCCGCGTTCAACCAGAACTGGTAGAAAGCGTACGGCGAGGTGCGGTTGGGATCCAACCAAACATTTCCGCCCTCTGACTTCCCAAATTTGGTGCCATCTGCCTTTTTAATCAACGGAGTGGTCAACGCATGCGCGGAGCCACGGCCCAATCGACGAATGAGTTCCGTACCTGTGGTGATATTGCCCCATTGGTCTGATCCGCCCATTTGTAGCTTCACACCATTGTTTTTCCAAAGGTGGTAGAAATCATAGCCTTGAATGAGCTGGTAAGAGAACTCCGTAAAGCTCATCCCCGTCTCCAATCTGTTCTTCACACTGTCCTTGGCCATCATGTAGTTCACACTCATGTGCTTTCCCACGTCACGGATGAAACCGAGGAAGTCAAACTCCTTAAACCAATCGTAGTTGTTGACGATATCAGCGCTATTGTCCCCACAATCAAAGTTGAGGAACTTCTCGAGTTGCGCTTTCTGGCAATTCAAGTTGTGCTGAAGGGCTTCCAGGTCAAGGAGGTTGCGCTCGGCACTCTTGCCAGAGGGATCCCCCACCATTCCGGTGGCACCCCCAACCAAGGCGATGGGCTTATGTCCGGCGCGTTGAAAGTGTACGAGGGTCATGATCTGCACCATGTTCCCTACCCCCAATGAATCTGCCGTTGGATCAAAGCCGATATAACCGCTGACCATTTCTTTGGTCAACAATTCTTCAGTTTCAGGCATGATGTCGTGCAACATGCCTCTCCAACGCAGTTCTTCAACAAAGTTTGTAGTCATGGGTCGTCCCTTTCAGTTATTGCTTGAATGAGCCGCTAAAATAGCCATCATTCGTCATCTACGCCTAACTCAACCATTAAATCTGGGTTTTGAAAGAGGTAGGCACGAAAGCGGAGGTCTTTGGGCTGAAAAAGCTGGAGGCCATCCACTTCCAAAGGGATTTCAAGGTTGGGTTCGTCGAGGTCGACAATGCAAAATTCTTTACGAGTAGAAGACCAAAGAAAAACGCCCATGCGATCGCGGCAGTCTTCGAGGCAATATTCAACGATGTCCCACTCGTAGAGCATTCGTTTGTCTATATCAAACAGCCCCACACTTTCGTCGACTTTGTTGTGTTCGATTTTGACGCCTGACCACCAGAATTGGTCCCTAGAATAGAAATGCGAACGACTGCCTATTTTACGGGCATAGCCCACCACTTCATCTTCATGGCGCAATCGATATCTGGTTTCTAGGGTAGCTTCCATCACCCCTAAAAACAACGCCCGGAGCAGAAGGTTCTGTCCGGGCGTGATATTTATGATTACAATCTTATTTCTGGAAGGCGGAAATGCCGCGGTCCATCCATTCGATATAGGCTTCGATATCGAGATCGGCCCCTCTTGTTTCGATCAACGGCTTGAGGTCATCGTGCCCAAGGAAAACGTACAAGGGCTGGCTAACCGCCCCAAAGTTCACTTCCTCAAACTCGCTCCACTTGTTGCCGATATTCTTGATTTTGCGGCCCGTTACTTCGCTGATGTATTGCTCTTCTTTCGGGAACTCCGTGCGCTCATCCACATATAGTGAAATGAGAACAACATCGTCTCTCAACCTCTTGTGAACGCGCTCGTCTACCCAAACGTTTTCTTCCATCTTGCGACAATTCTGACATCCCCATCCGGTGAAATCTATCATGATGGGCTTGCCTACCTCCTTGGCATAAGCCAAACCGGCCTCAAAATCGTTAAAACAAGGCAAGCCATTTGGACAATGATCGCCATGCTCCACTTCAACCGCAGAAGACTCACCAGTGCCAACCATATTGATCACCGGTTGCGCATAGGCACCGCTTTTGCTTTCTGCATAATGCTCTGGCGGCGGGAATCCTGAAATTAGTTTCACTGGGGCACCGAAGATTCCAGGCAACATGTAGAAGCCTAAAATCATAAAGACCATCGCGAAACTGAGTCGAGGGACTGAAATCGTGGTTACCGGACTATCTAGTGGCATGCGGAAGGCACCCAGGAGATAGAAGGCCGTGATGAAGGCGATGGCTACCCAAATGGCGAGGAAGAGTTCGCGCTCTAACCAATGTGCTTGCCATACCAGATCTGCCGTGGACAAGAATTTCAAAGCGAACGCTAATTCCAAGAATCCAAGGGTCACTTTCACCGTGTTCAACCAACCGCCTGAGGACGGCAACGAGTTTAACCAACCTGGGAAAGCAGCAAAAAGGGTAAATGGAATGGCCAAGGCCAATGAGAATCCAAACATCCCTACGGCAGGTCCCAATAACGAACCTTTTGATCCGGCCTCGACGAGCAGCGTTCCGATAATAGGACCCGTACAAGAAAAGCTTACCAAGCTCAAGGTAAAGGCCATGAAGAAGATGCCCAGCATACCGCCTTTGTTGGACGCATCATCCGCTTTGTTTACCCAGCTAGAGGGCAAGGTGATTTCAAAAGCACCAAAAAAGCTGGCCGCAAAGATGACAAAGAGGGCAAAGAACGCCAAGTTGAACCACGGGTTTGTAGCCATTTGATTCAAGGCATCAGACCCGAAAATGACGCTTACTGCAAGACCAAGTGCCACGTAAATCACAATAATACCCAGTCCGTACAATGAGGCTTTAAAAATTCCTTCAGCCTTTGTTTTAGATTGCTTGGTGAAGAAGCTTACTGTTAGCGGGATCATAGGGAAAATACACGGCATGAGAAGCGCAGCGAATCCGCCTAAGAATCCTAGCCAAAATGTTGTGCCCAATCCTTTCCAAATGGACGGTACAGGCGCATCGGTCACGCGAACCGAGAAATCTTCGTAGGTCGGCGGCAAACACATTTCGTCGTTACATACCATGAATTCGAGCTCGCCTTTCACCGTGAATTCTTTCTCAGTCGGCAATAGCTTGATGGTGAAATCAGCGGCATCGCTGAAATAGGCCAAATCCATATCGAAATTTGGATCAAACTCCACATGAGGCTCGCCTTCGGCCCATCCTCCCGCCGTGGTGAAGGAAGAATCGTCTTCAAGGATAAAGGAGGTCGGAATGGGACCACCTTCCTCAAGGTTTTGGCTGTACAAGTGCCAACCTTCCGCAATTTCTGCATGAACGGTGATGATCGTGTGCTCATCAGTGTTCTCGTAAGAAGTAGACCAAGTAACGGCTTGCGGCTGTGCCCAGGCCAAGGTGGTCATTAGGAAAATAAAGGCGGTAAAAATTCGCTTCATGTGATCAAAGTTTCAGAGATGCAAGATAGGCCATGTCATCGCCTTCGACAACTTTTACGTGTGCCGCGATTCTATAGCCGAGGACCCAAAATATTTCATCATTGTGCAAGGCAACGTAGATGTGCTTTTTGCGGTGGCGAGGTAGGCGCAGGTCGTTGAGGAAATCGGCCACTTTTTTTGAACCTTTCATCCCTAAGGGCAAGAAAGAATCTCCCGGTTTCCATACTCGAATGGTCCAGGGGAATGGGGCTGCCGTGGGGCTGATCCATTCGTGATCATCATCAAATACAATCTGTGCTCGCGAGGTAGGTTGCAGGGTGAGCGCAAAAGGTAAATTAGACAAATGGTCCGGTCCATGGATGGTATAGGTATTGGGGTCCAATTCCTTTTTCGGCGCCAAAATAAAGGCCGTGCGGTCTTTGACTAAAATCTTCTCACGGCCAGGCGTTAATTGGCCCGAATCCCCCTTCAAAACATGGCCACATTCCTCGTAGGAAAAGCCTAGATCCCAGCGCAGGCAGTACCTGTACAACAACGTTTGGGCATAGGGTTGCTCGATCCACGTTCCGAAATCAATATGGACTTCATCTTCGAGTTCACGCACATGCTTTTGCTCAAACTCGTCCAACATTCCCTCCAACAGTTCGCGATCGCGGACCAAATTATCAATGGTCTTGGCCAAACCACCTTGCCATCGAGGCTCTACTTCATCGAGGACTTCCGGCAGCAAATTGCGTACCTTGTTTCGCGTGTATTTCAATGTGTGATTCGAGGCATCTTCTCGCCAAGAGAGCTCATGTTCCTGTGCAAAGGCAAGAATATCCGCCTTGCTCATCTGCGCCAATGGACGAAGAATGTGGGGATGAGACATACCTGTGAGGCCGGTCAACCCGGCGCCGCGAAGGGCGTTCATTAAAAATGTTTCCTTTCTATCGTCAAGGTGATGGGCCGTAAAAATATATTCCGCCCCAAGGGCCTGTGCACGTTCCTCAAACCAATGATACCGAATCTTCC
>JAKMGS010000033.1:0-4596 GCA_022424815.1 Schleiferiaceae bacterium
CGTTTCAATCGGGCCATGTAAAATCCATCATTATAAGTGGAAGGCTCTACACTTTGATCCTCAACCAATTCAAATTCAGGATGAGATTCCAAAAAGCGTTGTACTTGGCGTTCATTTTCCTGCGGTAAAATACTACAAGTTGCATATACCATAGTCCCCTGAGGCTTAACCATAGCAGAGTAGGAGCTGATGATTTCTTGCTGTACGCCTTCTAAACGATCCAAGTGTTCCGGTTCCAACTTCCATTTAGTATCCGGTTCACGCTTGATCACGCCCGTACCAGAGCACGGAACATCCAACAACAGATAATCCGCAGTGTCTTTCAAGCTTTCTAATACTCCGGGCTCTTCCCATGCCTTGGTTTCCACGATGTCCAAACCGCTGCGCTGTGTACGCTTGAGCAGTTCCCCAAGCTTTCTACCTTCCACATCCATGGCGATTAATCGACCCTGGTTGTTCATCAACATCCCTAGGTGCAATGTTTTTCCTCCGGCTCCGGCACAAGCATCAATAACAGTCGCACCAGGTTGCGGTTGTAAATAAGGGGCAATGCTTTGTGAGCCAGCATCTTGTACTTCAAACCATCCTTCTTGAAAGGACGCGATGTGATTCAACCGCGGACGACCTTCAATGTAGTAGGCACCTTTAAATGTAGGGTGCTCGTACAAGGTAATTCCATGTTCTACAAGAGATTCAGTCACCTGTTCCACACTTGCTTTTAAAGTGTTTACACGTAGGTTGACTGTATTAGGGATATTCATTGCCGCAGCGATTCGAGACCATTTCTCAGGACCCAATTGTTCTTCTGCAACGGCCGAAAACCATGGCGCATAACTTTCCTTCGTGGCTACATTATCGATGGTCTTAAGGCGCTTCGCAATATCTGTATCACGAATGGCATCGAATTTTGGCCAATCCGGAAGAATTCCTCCACGCCACAGCCAATACACTCCAAAAAGCTTCTGAAGATCTTTTCTTTTTGTACTGGGCTCTTGCTCGAGAATGGCCCACAATAACCCCCACCAGCGTACCATTTCATAAGTATGCTCGGCTACAAAACTACGGTCACGGGATCCCCACTTCTTATTCTGGCGTAGAATACGCTCGACTACCTTATCCGCATATATCCCTTTCCCAAAGGTGATTTCTAAGGCTTCTAGAACCCCAGCAACGGTATTCGGAAACAACCTTTGGGTTTGAATGGACATTTAAAGGGCAGGGTATTGCTGTGGATTTCGTTCGTGCATTAGCCCATAGATACGCTCTACCATATCGTCGACGCTTGGTTTCGAGAAATAATCTCCATCCGATGCGAAGGCAGGTCGGTGATCTTTTGAGGTAATGGTCATAGGCGCCGCATCAAGATATTCGTAGGCTCCTTGATCTTCCAATACTTGTTGCATTAGGAAGGCACTGGCACCACCACGAACATCTTCGTCAAGCACTACCAAGGCATTGGTCTTACGAACACTTGCAGCCACTTCATGCTCTAAATCGAAAGGAATAAGGGACTGTGCGTCAACAAGTTCAACGCTTATGCCTAAAGTGGCTAATTCATCGCAAGCGGCCTGCGCTAAGACACAATTACTACCGTAGGTCAATAGGGTTAGATCTGAACCTTCTTGCAATACATCGACCGCTCCAATAGGTGTAGTATAATCCCCTAAATTTTTCGGCAATGATTCCTTTCTTCGGTAGCCATTCAAGCATTCTACCACAAGGGCAGGTGTCTCGAGCTCCATCAATTTGTTGTAGAAACCAGCGGCTTGCACCATGTTGCGAGGTACTAACACATACATTCCCTTAATAGAGTTGATGATGGTACCCATAGGAGAGCCCGAATGCCAAATACCTTCGAGTCTGTGTCCGCGTGTTCTCACGATTGTTGGAGCCATTTGGCCGCCTACCGTTCTATAATGTACAGTAGCCAAATCATCAGACATGATTTGCAGCGCGTACAATAAATAATCCAGGTACTGAATCTCGGCAATGGGGCGTAAACCTCTCATGGCCAATCCTATTCCTTGACCCATGATGGTGGCTTCACGAATACCGGCATCAGAAACACGGGTCTCTCCGTATTTCGCCTGCATACCCTCTAACCCCTGGTTTACATCTCCAATCTTCCCCGAATCTTCTCCAAAGACCATGGCCTGAGGATGTTTCGCGAATAGAGCATCAAAATTATCTCTAATCACAATACGGGCATCTACTTGCTCCGCATTCTCTAGATGAGGCGCTACAAATTCGAGGAGCTTTTCCTCATCGTTTGGATTGTATAGATGTGAACTATATCGACGTTCTTGTTCGGCTGTTGCTTCCGATAACCAAGCCTTTAGTGGGGCAGTATCAATAGCAGCATCGCCGTTCACCATACGAACGGCCTTTCGTACGGCACTTAGAGACATGGCCACATCGAGATCTTGTTGGGCTTCTAATTCCTGAATCAGATTAGTCGTTAAAATACCTTTTTCACCTTTTTGCTGAATGCCTTTTAATAGTGATAAGGCTTCATTGCGCAGTTGTTTAGGCAGGCTTTGGAAAATGTTCCAGGCTTCTTTTTTTCCTACTCTCGAAGCTTTCTTTGCCTCTTGCGTTACGGCGTCTAATTCTTCCTGTGTAGCAATGCCGCGATCCACGATCCAATGTCCAAATTTCAGAATGCAATCATGGTCTTTTTCCCATTGCAAACGTTCGGGAGATTTATAGCGCTCGTGCGATCCAGAAGTACTATGGCCTTGAGGTTGCGTCATACCTTTGACGTGAATCATCACTGGGACATGCTCCTCTCGTGCAACTTTGGAGGCACGCAAGAAAGTCTTAATGAGCTCTGGGTAATCCCAAGCTTCTACGACGAAGATATCATAGCCCTTGCCATCTTCGTCACGTTGAAATCCTTTCAGAATAGCACTGATATCTTCTTTAGTGGTCTGGTATTCGGCTCCTACGGAAATACCGTACTCATCATCCCAAACGGAAATGACCATAGGGACCTGTAGAACCCCTGCAGCATTTATGGTTTCAAAAAATAATCCTTCAGAAGTAGAGGCATTTCCTATGGTTCCCCAAGCCACCTCGTTTCCGTTGTTTGAGAACTTTTCAGACCCTCCAAAAGAAACTTCTTTATATACTTTCGACGCCTGCGCTAAACCGAGAAGTCTAGGCATTTGCCCCGCTGTAGGACTAATATCGGAAGAGCTATTATATTGCTTTGTAAGATCGACCCATTGGCCATTTTCATCCAATGAACGTGTGGCAAAATGACCATTCATTTGTCTACCTCCGGCCATAGGCTCAACCTTGGTATCGGTTACTGCATATAGCGAAGTGAAGAAAGACGTAGCGTCCATTTCTCCCAAGGCCATCATGAAGGTTTGATCGCGGTAATACCCTGAACGGAAATCACCTTTTTGGAATGCTTTTGCCCAAGCAATCTGGGCCAATTCTTTCCCGGCACCAAAAATGCCAAACTTTGCTTTCCCAGTAAGTACTTCTCGACGTCCCATTAAGGAACACTCTCTTGACATCACCGCTATGCGGTAATCACTAAGAACTTCAGTCTTGTATTCTTGGTAGCTTATTTCTTTGGTATGTTTCTCTGTCATGTGATAGGGTTGACATTAGTCCCGACAAATATACGACAGAATGGGCCCTACATGATTCGTTTAAAGACGAAGAGTACGAACAGGGTAATCACGATTAATAACAAGACCTGAATTCCACCACCGCTGTAATGAACTTTGTGAAGCTTGAGGTCTTTTCTGTAGCTGTAAGTAAGGTAGGATAGGAAGGCTACGGCAAATATTCCCGCGAAAATCCAATGTCCTGTCGTAATGTTTTCCATGTTGTAAATTTACATCTCATTCAATCATTTTAAGGTACACATGAAGAAACAATTGGACCATGTCGAAAAATTCCATGATACGTTTGGAATTAACAATAAATATCAACCCGAAGCACGAGTAGGCGAGGACACTATTGCCCTGCGCCACAGATTAATGGCAGAGGAAAATGAAGAGTATTTAGAAGCGGCATTGGCCGGTGATGCGGTGGAAGTCGCGGATGCCCTAGGGGATATGATGTACATTCTATGCGGCACCATTTTAAGCCACGGCATGCAACACATCATTGAAGAGATCTTCGAAGAGATTCAAGCCAGCAACATGAGTAAGCTAGGGGCGGACGGTAAACCGATCTACAGAGAGGATGGAAAGGTGATGAAGGGGCCTAATTATTTCAAACCTAATATTGGCGCTATTTTAGAAAAGCACCTTAAGGCCTAAGACTAGCCTTAGACGGTCTTAGTTCAAAGTTAGGTGAACAATCTTCCAACCAATATTCAGTATCGTTATTGATAGGGGAATAAGTGGCCTGTACATCCTTAGCCATCTTAACTTTAGTAATCTTGCCATCGTGAAAATCAAGCTTCAACCAAGAGCAAGCACTACTATTAATCCCAACAGCTTGATCATCATCAAAGTTAAAAAACAAGTTTTGAGCGTTACCATTTAGGACTATGCAGTGCAATTGACCGCCCATAAATTTACCGTGGAGAAATTTACCCGCGATCTGATCAAATCTTGTAGAGTCTTCTGT
>JAKMGS010000033.1:4606-15509 GCA_022424815.1 Schleiferiaceae bacterium
CTATCTAATCGATTTTCTATTAGTTGAATTGCCGCTGAATCTGAAGAGAATTGATTCGCATCACTCCACAAGATTGGGGTAGGGAATAACGCGAGAATCTCATGGTATTCCTCATAATTAAACTTCGGACTAATTCCCTGAAATTCTTCGCTGTAAAATGCTGTGTTACCACGAAGTTCCACTCGCTTAAAGTCCAGAGTGTCTTGACGAATATGAAGGGTATCTCCTTTAGCATAAAGGGTATCATTATCCATATCCTGTCTATAGTATACAGGGTAATGAGCATCCACATAAACTGGAGATTTAGCGTATCTTATATAATCTCCTTCAAGCACAAATCCTTGTGCTGTATCTGCAACCAGGGCACCATGACGTAGTTCGCCACTATTAGATTTCAAATTATATGTGAGAGATTTAGAAGAAATATACTGACCTGGGGAAACCATGGAAGCTCCGCCATCAAGAATTAAATAAGTTCTATCGACTTCATAAGAGCCATATTGACAGAATAAGGTTGTACTATCTCTGACCATTGTTGTTGGCCCGGCAAAATTGTAGACATTCTTTTTCGGGTAATACAATAGTGTATCTGTGGTCATTTTAAATGAGGAGTCCAGAGCGACAACATTTCCTCTTAGTTTGACCAATTCTATCCCAGTGTTATAGCTCCCAATATCCGAAGTCAAGCGTAATGTCTTTCTCTCCAGGGTCGATCTATTTAAATAATATGCTGCGGCATTATTCCTATCATATTTGAGCGAAACAGTTGCCAGCCTTGACGATGGAGTACTCAATACTACATTGTTGGTGATAGTGAATATTCTTTGGTCTCCAACATATTCCAGTTCACTTCCTGTGATTCTAACAGTATCAGATTGAATAATTCGAACGTTACCGAAAGCTTTGAAAGTATTTTGAGGTTGCTTTAGAATCGCACTATCACAATACATAAATGCAACATCTTGTTTTAACCCAACATTTCCACGCAAATAATAGGTTCTTGAATTACCTGAACCTTTGACTATATCCGTGATATCGCTACTAAGAATTTGAATTTTCGTCTGTCCCCAACCGATGGTCACGGTGGAGAAAAAAAGAGCCACACAAAGTTGTATGGCCTTTCTCATTACTTTCTAAGGATTGTTTGAGCACGGTCAGGACCAACGCTCACTAGTGTAATAGGCACGCCTACTTCCTTTTCAATGAAGGCGATGTACGATTTAAACGTTTGTGGGAATTCATCCTCGCTTGTCATCTGCATCAAATCTTCATCCCAGCCTGGAACTTCTGTGAAAATTGGTTCAATTAAATCATCCTGAAGCTTGTAGGGGAGGTGGTCAATGACCTCACCGTTGTACTTATATGCGGTACAAATCTTCAAGTTGCCAATACCCGATAGCACATCTGCTTTCATCATCATCAACTCTGTAACGCCATTAATGTTGATAGCGTATTTCAGCGCAGGTAAATCTAACCAACCACAACGACGCGGACGACCGGTGGTTGCACCGAATTCTCGACCGTTTGCTTGAATGGTTTCACCAGTAGTATCGAACAGTTCGGTAGGGAATGGTCCGCTACCCACACGAGTACAATATGCCTTGAAAATTCCGTATACGTTTTTAATCGTGTTTGGAGCAATACCCATACCCGTACAAGCACCCGCACATGTAGTGTTAGATGAGGTTACGAATGGGTAGCTACCAAAATCAATGTCCAACAGTGTGCCTTGTGCACCTTCCGCCAAGATGGTTTTCCCAGCGGCTAAGTTGGTGTGGAAGTAAGGCTCACTATCAATGATATCCAATGAACGCAGGAATTCAATAGCTGCAAACCAAGTAGGTTCTAGTTCATCGAGATTGTATTCAAAACCAGCGTACCCACTGAGTAGTTGTTTGTGTTTCGTGACTAATTGGTCGTAGAGTTCTTGGAAGTTATCTAGTTGAATATCTCCTACACGCAGACCATTTCTACCGGTTTTGTCCATGTAAGTAGGACCAATTCCCTTCAACGTAGAACCAATCTTCTTTTTCCCTTTGGCGCTTTCACTCGCTGCATCCAGTAATCTATGCGTTGGCAAAATCAAATGTGCTTTACGAGAAATTTTCAAACGCTTCAATACATCTGGCTCTTGGGAAATGAGTTTATCCAACTCACCCTTGAAGATCACAGGATCGATTACTACACCATTACCTACCACATTCATTACATCATGGTGGAAAACACCAGAAGGAATAGTGTGGAGAACGTGCTTCTTGCCTTCAAACTCCAATGTATGCCCAGCATTTGGGCCCCCTTGGAATCGAGCGATGATATCGTACTCTTTTGTCAGTACATCAACAATTTTACCCTTGCCTTCATCACCCCATTGGAGTCCGAGCAGCACATCTACAGCCATATTTAGTTGTTCTTAGAAGGTTTACGCTTAGCGTAGAAGTATAAGCTATGGCTTTCCACATCTACACCAAACAGATCTTCAATCGTTTGTTTAATGTTTTGAATCCTTGGATCACAGAATTCGAATACCTCACCGGTATCCGTTAAAATCACATGATCATGTTGTTTGTTGAAATATGATTTCTCGTAAAAGCTCTGGTTCTGTCCGAACTGATGTTTGCGAACCAAGCCACAAGTGATCAATAATTCGATGGTGTTGTACAGAGTAGCACGCGAAACGCGGTAATTCTTGTTTTTCATATTCAGGTACAAGGTTTCCACATCGAAATGATCCTCATTTTCGTAGACCTCTTTCAATATCGCGAAGCGTTCTGGAGTCTTTCTTTGGTTGTTTTCTTCCAAGTAGCGACCGAACACTTCTTTAACCTTCTCGTATGCCTCTTTTGTACCCATGAGAATTAAAGCGCTAAAATACGTTGAATCAGCCGAATTTACCTACCCTAGAGACAGTACTAATGCCCTCTAATTGTTTAATATTTGTGATTGTATCCGTCAAGGCCACTTTATCAGCGACTTCTATGGTTACTTGCCCTGTGAATAACCCATCGTCAACGGCAAAAGAAATAGCTTTAATATTCAAACTAAGCTCGCTCGAAATGACTTTGGTAACGTCATTTACCAATCCTATTCGATCCATTCCTTCGATGAAAAGGTTGATGGTCGCGAACGTTCCTTTTTTATCAACCCACTTCGCTTTGAGTGTTCTATTCGCAAAACGACTTTGCAACAACACTGCATTAGGGCAATCGTCCCTATGAACCTTTAATCCTTCAGCAGTGGTCACAAAACCAAATACACGATCACCCGGTACAGGATTACAACATTTAGCCAAAGTATATTCCATCTCGTGCTCATCGGTACCAAAAACGAGCATCAAGTCCTTTTTAGCCTCCTTTGAAAGAGGCTTTTGCTTGGCGTAGGAACTCTTTACTATTCTTCGCTTGAAGTAATTGACCAAACCGGCCGTTTCCCTCGCATATTCACGAAGCTTTTTATTATCGATGACGCCCAATCCAACTTTGTAAAATAGCTCGTCTGGATTCTTCAATCCGAAATAATTGACGAGCTTCTGAATATTACTGTGCGTAGACTTGAGCTTGAGCACTTTTAGTTTACGCTCTAAGGTCATTTGTCCTTGGCCCGTAATCAATTGCTTCTCTTTCTTTAGACTCTGGCGTATGCGCTGCTTAGCCTTACCCGTCTTCACAAAACTTAGCCAATCTTCCTTTGGCTCTTGCTTCATGGATGTTAAAACCTCAATCTGATCTCCAGATTTTAACGGAGAACTTAGGGGCACCAATTTTCCATTGACCTTCGTCCCCAAACAGTGCGCACCAACCTCACTATGTACATCAAAGGCAAAATCTAAGGCTGTAGCCCCCTTAGGCAAGGTGACCATCTCTCCACGAGGGGTAAAGACGAAGATTTCGGAAGAGAAGAGGTTCATCTTAAAACTATCAATGAAGTCTTCGTTATCATTATCAGGATTATCCAAGAACTCACGAATCCTGCGCAACCATGAATCCAACTGATTGCTGCCCGAACTATCTTCCTTGTACTTCCAGTGCGCAGCAAAACCGTTCTCAGCGATATCATCCATACGTTTAGTACGAATTTGAACCTCCACCCAGTGGCCCTCAGGGCCCATAACAGTGGAGTGTAAGCTTTCATACCCATTGCTCTTTGGAGAGGAAATCCAATCTCTCAATCGATTTGGATTTGGGCTATAGTTCTCGGTGACTACAGAATATGACTTCCAACAATCGGATTTCTCATTCGCCAATTTTGAATCTAAAATGATTCTAATGGCGTATTTGTCATATACTTCATCGAAGGAAACCTGCTGATTCCTCATCTTACGACGAATGGAAAAAATACTCTTGGTGCGCTTTTTCACCTCAAATTTCAAGCCCGCCTTTTTCAATTCTCCACTAACGGTACGAGTAAACTTGTTCAAATACTCGAAATCTCGGTTGACCAACTCTTCCATCTTACTGGAGAGATCCTCAAACATCTCATGCTCTGTATACTTTAAGCTGATATCTTCTAATTCCGTTTTAATGCGGAATAGCCCTAAGCGATGGGCGAGGGGGGCGTAAATGAAAAGTGTTTCCGAGGCAATCTTCAGCTGCTTGTGAGCAGGCATGCCTTGCATCGTACGCATGTTGTGCAAACGATCTGCGAGTTTTATAAGAATAACACGAACATCATCGGAGATGGTCAACAGCATCTTTCGGTAATTCTCTAACTGCATGCTGCTTTCCATGCTGACCACACCGGAAATCTTTGTCAGACCGTCAATCAATCGAGCAATGTTCGGATTGAACATATTTTCGATATCCTCTAAGGTGTAATCAGAATCTTCGACCACATCGTGCATTAGGGCCGTCGCAATACTAGTAGGACCTAGTCCTATCTCGGTAGCAACAATCTGAGCCACTGATATAGGGTGAGTGATGTAGGGTTCGCCAGATTTTCTGCGCACCCCTTTGTGTGCATCTTTAGCCAATTGAAACGCACGAGTAATGAGCTGGTTGTCCGCATCTTCAGTCTTGTACTCAATGCTATTGAGTAAATCCTGAAAGGCGTCTTCCACTAAATTATAGTCTCTATCCTCGTTTGCGGTCATCTCTTAATCGATTAAAAATATCGCTGGCCGTTTATGTAAATCAATGCGCTCACTTTTCCATTGAGCAATGGTCTTAGTGGCAATAAACTCAGTATCTAAGGTAATATCTACAGCGATACAAAGCTTGGTCTCAGGATGTAAAGTTGCGGCCAATTCTTCCAGCAGTTTGTTATTTCGATATGGCGTCTCCATGAAAATCTGAGTGACACCATCTCTACTATCCTTGATCATGGCCTGGAATACACGTTTTCTAATAGGCTTATCAAATGGTAAATAACCTCTAAAGGTGAATTGCTGTCCATTGAAACCGCTGGCCATCAGTGCCAATAATATAGAGGAGGGACCAACCATAGGAACCACTCGCAAACCCTTTCTATGCGCTATACTAACAATTTCTGAACCAGGATCCGCTACACAGGGTACCCCCGCTTCAGAGATAATACCGACATCCTCACCTTGTTCTGCAGGTTTCAGAAACAAAGGGAGATCTAAAGGATCTGTTTGCTTATCAATAATCTCGAACCTAAGCTCTTGTTGGTTCTTATCTGGATGTATGGTTTTGATGAACGCACGTGCTGTACGTTCATTTTCAACGATGAAATACGTCAACCTACCCAACATTTGTTGAACATCGAGTGGTAAAACCTTATCGCCAGATGTAGGACCCAAAGTGTTGGGTATTAAATATATAGTCCCTTTCATGAGTGCTTTTCTAAGAAGGCATTAATAGCCCCATCCAACATTTCAAACACGTGAGCAAATCCACTCTGACCACCAGTATAGGGATCGGGCACTTGTATATTTTGACCAGGCTCTAACTCGTTCATGATCAACCTAACCTTGCGTTTTAGTCCTTCTTCAGGGGCCATATTACACAAGTTCGTATAGTTAGAAGAATCCATGGCGAATAGAATGTCGAAGTCGTAGAAATCTTGTTCACGTACAGGACGTGAACGTTGACGGTCGATGTTGATGTTGTTCTTTTTAGCTTCGAGAATCGATCTAGTGTCGGGGCGCTCTCCTTCATGCCAACCTGAAGTGCCCGCAGAATCTACGCTCCAGCCTTCTGGAAGTTTAGATTCTAATATGCCATGGGCGAGGGGAGAACGACAAATGTTCCCAAGACAAACCATTAGTACTTTCATAATAAAAAAGAGTCAGTACCCGAAGATACTGACTCAAAATAGCATTCGCTCGTATTTGATTACGATAAAGTCAATCGTTTTTGCAGTTCCTCAACGTAGGTTCTGAAACGCTTGTCTGTTTCTCGTAGGTTATTCACTGTTCTACATGCGTGAAGTACTGTGGCATGATCCTTATTTCCACATTGCTGGCCAATGGAAGCCAAACTATTCTTTGTCAACTGCTTAGAGAAGTACATAGACAACTGACGTGCCTGTACAATTTCACGTTTACGTGTTTTACTCTTGAGTAATTCTAGTGGCATATCGAAGTAATCGCACACTACCTTTTGGATGAAATCGATAGAAATCTCTCTGGTAGTGCTCTTCACGAATTTATCTACCATAGACTTCACAAGTTCCATGGTGATTTGCTTCTTGTTCAAGCTACTTTGCGCAAGAATGGAGATCAATGCACCTTCTAATTCACGGATGTTTGAATTAATGGCGTAGGCGATATATTCAATAATCTCCTGGTCAATCTCAATACCGTCGTTGTAGAGTTTCTTTACTAGAATGGCTACACGTGTCTCAAGATCTGGCTTTTGTAAATCTGCACTCAAACCCCACTTGAAGCGGCTCAACAAGCGTTGCTCCAAACCTTGAAGCTCGACGGGGGCTCTATCCGAAGTCAAGATGATTTGATTGCCGTTCTGGTGCAAGTGATTGAAAATCTCAAAGAATACATCTTGCGTTTTTTCCTTTCCAGAGAAACTTTGAACATCATCAATGATCAACACATCTATCATTTGGTAGAAGTGTACAAAATCATTTTTGGTGTTGTTTCTAATGCTATCGATGAATTGTTGAGTAAACTTCTCTGCACTTACGTACAATACCGTCTTCTCTGGGTAATTATCCTTGATTTCAACACCTATAGCATGCGCAAGGTGGGTCTTACCCAAACCAACACCGCCGTAGAGCATCAAGGGATTGAAAGAGGTTCCACCCGGATTCTTAGATACCGCGAAACCGGCACTACGCGCCAAACGGTTACAATCCCCTTCGATAAAATTATCGAAGTTATAGCTCGGATTGAGTTGACTATCAATATTCAATTTCTGAAGCCCAGGAATCACGAAAGGATTCTTAATACCTTTGTCATTGCCAATCTTCATTGGCATATTCACAGATTGAGGACTAAGCTTTTTGCGGCCTGCACTAGGTAATTTCATGGTAGGAGGAGTAGCATTGTCATATGCATTCTCCAAAACTATGCTGTATACCAATTTTGCATTTTCGCCCATGCACTTGGTAATGGCTGATTTAAGCAGCTGAATGTAGTTTTCCTCGAGGTATTCATAGAAGAACTTAGAGGGAACCTGAACAGTTAATACGTTCCCTTGAATCTTGAGTGGTTTGATCGGCTCAAACCAAGTTGCAAAACATTGTTCATCTACGTTATCATTAATGAATTGAAGGGTATCTTTCCAAACAGCGTTAACGCTTTTATCCATGGTCAAAAATCTCTTATCGGAGGCTGTTCATTCCTCCGTTAGTCATTGATTAAACAAAAATCTATGTGGGCGGCAAAAATGGCGGTTAGTGAGGCCTCCATGACTTGCATTACAAATGTGTTTATAAATTCCCTTTTAAAAAAATTTTTAGAGGGTTGTGTTAATAAAAAGTTTTTGCTAAGGGGGCTGTTATATGACTGTTAATCAGTTATTTAAATAATTGGCCAAAAATTTTAGGTATAAATTACTGCTACTCAGCCCTATTGTGCATAAATAGTGCGTTCAGGGCATTTCCCACTACCTAAATGCCATTTCAAAAAGGGTTACTTTGGACCTTAGAATGGAACTAAATATTTCAAATATTACAGAATTTCGCCCTAGATATTCGGAGACGGATCAAATGGGTGTCGTGTACTACGGTAACTACGCTTCTTATTTTGAAGTTGGGAGGGTAGAATTGCTCCGTCAAATAGGAATGACTTACGCACAAATGGAAGAGACTGGGACAATGCTCCCTGTGGTGCATATGAGTATCGATTTTAAGCGTGGTGCGAAGTACGACGAGCAAATCTTTTTGGAAACCAAATTGATCGAGCTCCCTACGAGGAAGATATCATTTTACCACCACCTTAGAGATGAGTCAGGTAATACACTGGTTACCGGTAAAGTAGTACTTGTTTTTTGTGATACAAAAACCTTCAAGCCTAAGAGTTGTCCTTCGGATTTAGAAGCCCTACTTAAGGCACTTTAAAGGTCAACACCTCTCCAGAATCAAGCGTCACAATAATCATAAGCACTTGATTATCATTGATTAATATTGATTCCGATGTGCTTGATGTACGTAAAAGTTGACCTGCGGTATTGAATAAGCTCACACTCATTTCAGTAGCCGTTATAGGTTTCAATAGCCACCCATCTTCCGTGTAGTATAATTGGCAACTCTTTGATTCCGCGAGTTCCTTTATATCGTTCTGATTCAGGATGTTTTTAGGCGCCCCAAAGCTCTGTTGAATCTGTGATTGATAAGATCCCCCAGTAATTAAAGAATCAGCAAAAAGAATGTCTTGAGCAATTTTTCTCAATCCTTGGTTCGGCATTAACATGTGCACCGCTTCCAAAATGATTTGGTCAGCTACCGCTGGTTGAACTCCTGCAGCACTGGAAAACTCAAGCATTGCACTAGCCATTAAATCTGTGTGTTGGTAGATATTAGAAAAGAATAATGTGTTGTAATTTTTGGATCCATCATAACTGATGGAGCGTCCGTTCCAAAACGTATTGTTCCCGTCCCAATCAAATACTCGAGTACTAGTTATGCCTAACCGTCGACCGTAGCGTTCCGCGAAGTAATCACCGAATGCCTCATCAAACGTGCGTCTTTCAGTACCTGAGTTTGTGTTGGGCGCCGCACCATGAGATATGGCATGACTCAACTCATGAATAATCACATCAGCATCTTCTGCATCATCGACACCACCTTCACCAAAATACAGGCGGGGAGGATTGTACCCAAAGTTGAACATACTTTGGTCCTGACCATTTAGCGCTTGTGGATCCACATGTATGGCATAGTTCAACACACTATCATATCCCAAGCTATCTAGGTATTGGTTCCAGAGCGTGATGTGGTAAACGACCATCACTTGTTCAAAGGCATCGTCAGAACGGCTGGCCATCCATTGTGATGCATTCGTACTAGGGGCAATGTATGGGGCATCAAAATCTATTACCTTGAGGTATTGATTCTCTAGGATAGCGCCACCTGAATTTGTATTGACCGTAATGCTATCTATGATGGCCAAGGAATCTAAAACGCTTCCATTTCCATCGTTCATGTCCACATAGCTTCCACCATAACTATATCCAAAGGGGGTGAGGGGATCTGGATTAAATACTCGAACGGCAACGGTAGTATCAAGGGCATGTGCGGTGAGATCACGTCGTTCTAGTATGTTTCCGTTCTGAGAAATGACCAACTCGTGTTGTGATCCCGAAAGAACGGTATCTACTTCAACAGACTTCCAAGTATTATCGGTATATAACAATGCGGGACCTTTGGGGGAAGCAGGTAATTGGTCCAACATTTCAACAGAAATGCTTCTCCATGACTTCAACTTTTGACCAGTGAAAGATCTTGCCTCCAAATATTGCCCATCAACAATCGCCAAACCATTGTATTCTATAGCAAATCGCTCATAGGTCGCGAACGGCGTCTTTTTCGTCAGGGTATGACGATATTCTACACCTGGACGATTTTGCGCGAAAGTGGTGCTACAGATCAGCGCGAACAGTAAGGAGATGGTTGGCTTCAAGTTGACCTTTGATTTCTTCGAAATTACTTCTTATTACCGAGATACGGTAGGTCAACGTTGCCTCTTGAATGCGCTCGATTATTTCAACTGCAGGGGATTGGCAGATACGTTCTACGAAGGAGATATGATCATAGCCAAACATAATACTCATGGGCCAAGTCAGTTTGGATTCCAATATAGGCGCGCTGTCAATAACGGCCCGAGTAGCATCGCCATAGGCTGAGATCAAGCCAGAAACCCCAAGTTTTGTACCTCCGAAATACCGAACCACAACCACTGCTACATTGTACAATTCAGCGGACAATAGAGCTCTGAGTATGGGTGCACCCGCAGTATTAGAGGGCTCACCATCGTCTGAAGAGCGTTCCAACTGGCCGTCTGGGTCAATCCTGTAGGCCCAACAATGATGATTTGCCTTTGACTCTTGTTCTTTGATAAGGGCCAATTGGTTGAAAAAGCTCTCCGATGATTGTACCGGGAGCAAGTAGGCCTTGAACACACTGCCTTTCTCTTTGATATCTGCAACACAAGGCTCTGTTATGGTGCGAAAACTATCCAAAGCTCTTGTTGTATTTGTCAGAACCTAACATTGTGATGGAATTCGGATGTATCGATATCGCCGGTATCCCTTGGCCTAAGGATTCAGAACTAACGTATTCGTGGTATTCGTCTACGAGGTTCGCGCGGACGAGCGAGGACTGCAGGGTGGGGCCGCCTTCGACCAGTACGCTATACACACCGTGTTCGAGGAGTTTAGGCATCCAATGGGCCACATCTCTTGGATCTACTTGAATGTGATCAAATCCAGGGATTACTTCTTGCGTTACGATTAATGGGGAAATATCTAATGTCGATAATTCCTTGGGT
>JAKMGS010000116.1 GCA_022424815.1 Schleiferiaceae bacterium
CTTTATGGACCCAACAGTGAAGGTGTACTTCATATGTGCCGGGACCATTATCATAGGCGGCAATACGTACGCTATCACGAAGGGTAAGGTGCCCTCCATCTTTAGCTAAGTCGGCGGAGCGACGAATGACTTGGCCTTGGGCCAAAAATGTGCACCCTAGGAGGGCGAAAATCAGTTTCAATTTCATAGACTAATCATCAAATTACACCCGCGTATTTCGCTATGGTCTAATCTTCCATACACTTCAAATGTACCGTTTTCAAAGACTTGGCCCTGATCCGCCAATGCTAAAAATGCGCAGCTATCGACATTTGCTAAATCAATAACGTTTAAGGCGCCCCGCGAGCCGTTCTGCTGAGGAGAGGAGAGGGGGTCCGCAATATCACGTGTATACACCCGCATCCAATCCGGCGCAACAAATACCCCAGAATCTTTCATATAGGCCTGGCTCATGAGCTCGGTCATTCCATATTCACTGTCGATGGCAGATACGGGAAAAGCCCTACGCAAATAAGCATGAACTTCTGCGCGAATCATTTCTTTCTTGCGCCCTTTCATACCGCCTGTTTCCATCACGCGCAACTCAGGAAAATCGAGGGGTTGATCGCCAAGAAAATCGGCAAAATCAAGCAAGGCAAAAGTTACTCCCAACAATAAGGTAGGCTTTTTTTCATTGCCCAATTCCCTTAAGCACTCCAATAACTCCGCGTGATTGTAGAGGTAGAAGCCACTTCGCGCATCCCTCGATCGTTCAATCATTCCCTCCGCCATCATCACCAAGGACGATCCACTGCGTTCCAAATAGGAGGGTAGTAAGGCCAGTACGGTCCAATCTTCTATGGCCCCGTATTGCTCTTCAAAGCCCTTAACATAGACACTTTCATAGTGTGCTTTGGATTGCACGTGATGTAGAGATGGTGTGCCGCCGGTCGTGGTGCTCGAGGAGAAGGTGATTTCCGGGGTCCAATTCCCACAAACCACAGCATGCCCTTTAAACAACTCCACTGGTAGAAATGGAATTTGGTCAATGCGATGGATGTCCGCGGAATCTCTGCCCAATAATTGGCAGAACTTGCCGTACACCGCATTGTGTTTTCGCTGCCAATGGAAAAGCTCGAGCGCTTCGGCTTCGAAATTCGCGGTTGTGATGTGGGAGAAATTGGGCATAAAAAAAACCGCACCCCTTAGGGCACGGTTCAAAATTAGGTATTGTCTTGTAGCTTACAACGAATAGCGGAAGCTCAATTTAAAGGTTTTTCCCGGTGCCCAAGTGCTGAACATGGGTTCGGCGCTGTTGTAGCTGCGGAAAATTCGATCGCGGGTATCGTCCATAATGTTATTTACAGAGAAGCCAACTTGGTAGCGTTGATCCTCGCCAAAGTTCTTCATCAGATTGAAATTCAAGCTGTGGAAAGGTACTTCGAAAACATCAGGGTTGTCGGCTACACCTACGATGTAGAGCTTCTCACCCTGAATGTTGTAGAACAAACCACCTTGCCATCCTTTCTCAGGGTTGTTGTAGTTCAATCCGACATTAATCAAATACGGCGATTGCCCTTGCATAGGACGAATTTCATCGATGACCTCACCCGTGCGGGCAGAAGCAACGCGTGCAGCGTACTCACTGGAATCGCGACTTACCCCAGAGTAAATCAAAGAAAGGTTCGAGTTCACTTCGAAATGCTTGAGCCCTAGGAAGCCAAGATTCTTACGCACCTCAAACTCAGCACCGGCTACGGTAGCGTTCCCTACGTTTCTTGGTTGGAAGTTCGATGGTGCAGCGGCACTATAGGCGACCAATTCAATTGGGTTGGTAAAATGCTTGTAGAATCCAGAGATGGCGATGGTTTGTCCGCCTTCCATGAAGTATTCGTAACGTACGTCCAAGTTGTTGATGATGGTGTTGACCAAATCCAGATTACCGATAAAAGTGATACCAGTGAGGACATCCTCAATCTGTGCTGCACTCTTTTCCTTAAAGGATGGACGAGCCACCGTACGGAATGCTCCCAAGCGGAAGTTGGTATTTTCGTTAATTGAATATATCAACGAGGCCGTAGGGAAGAGGTTGAAATTATTCAGTACAGGTGCCCAACGGTAATTTAAACCGGTTCCCGGTGCAGCGGCTTCTTGTTGGTCGACGCCAGTGTAGAACTGGTCATAACGCTCTGCACGCAATCCCGCAACCACCTTAGTCAGCGCATTCAAGCTGAATTCTTCGCTGTAGTAGGCAGAGAAATTACTTTGAATACCCTGGTATGCGTTGTTCGCTTCGTAATTACCGCTGTAGTACATACCCGCATCCGAGGCAGGGTCCCACACGTAGTAATCTGTCAGTAGCTCATCAGCATTTCCTGTCAACGCATCTAGCTCACCCAAATTCTTCGCACGTAATTGGTACCTTAAAATTTGATAATCGCGATACTTGAAATTATAACTCGCACCAAATTTTGTTTTAGCATCTCTGCCTCGCAACTCGTGAGTTTTAGTAATATCTACTCTGTTGGAGAGGTTAAATTCATTCAGATTACGCCAGATACGATTAGGAAACCCTGTTTCCCCAGGGGCAATATTGAATTCGCCATCTTCCGTGCGGTATGAGGTCGAACGAATATCCTTATCCGCAATGCGGCTGTAGGTTGGGGCGATACGCCAATCAATTTTCGTTTTGTTCTCGTTACGACTGTGTTGACCGTTGAAGAACATGGAAGAGATAGAACGCTCGCTATATTCGAGGTTGTCGCGTTGACCGACGAACGAATTCTCTATTGAGGCCGTTTCTGTGAAGCGTCCAGTGCGTGATTCTCCATTTTGAAGATGCATGACCATGAAACGGTATTTATCATTTTCATCCTTGATAGAGTATCCTAGTAGACCGTTCAAGAGGACATTGTTTACGGCCAAAGAACCTACCTGCGTGCGGTCAGCCAATAATTGGTAATCGTCTACAGAATTTGGTTTGCGGTAAAAATTTTGGCTATAGGTTCTATTCGAATCTGTGGCCGAGCCGAAAAAGTTAGTGTTGCTTTTGTAAGAGAAGGACCCATTATATCCTACGGTTTTACCGTTGTCCTTTTTCTTCTGATCACCAAAGCTAATTCCCAAGGATCCGTTTAATGGCATTTGTTGAGATTGAGCCTGAAGAACAGGGGAGAAACTTTGGGTAAGTTCCGTGGTGATTGGGTCGTCTAATGCGGGATTTGGAATACCGCCAAAAATGTATTGTGAAGGAAGCGGATTCGAACGATAACCAGCATCAAAGCCTAAGAAATCGGTGGCAGAGCCTTTATATCCCAAGCCTTCAACCAGGTGCATTCCTGGAGTGTAGCCCAAAGAGCTGGTAATATTGAGCGTTTTACGAGTAGGGAAGTCGACCAATTCTATGTTGACCAGACCCCCTGCAAAATCCGCACTGAGGTCAGGAGTCAATGATTTCAACACCACAATATTTTGAAGGATGTTTGTGGGGAAGATATCCATTTGAAGCGAGTTCTTATCTGGATCAAGCCCTGGAATATCCATACCCATTAATTGGGTCTTGGTATAGCGATCACCCAAACCGCGAACGAAGACATATTTACCGCCCTGAATACTCACCCCAGGAACACGCGTCACTGCAGCAGCGGCGTTGCCATCGCCCACTCGCTTGAAATTTTGTGAAGAAATACCGTCCATTACTGTGGCAGATTTCTTCTTCACGTCTAACAATGCGCTTTCTGTATTGCGCATTGCTGAGGCTGTAACGGTCACCGTCATCAACTCATTGGTAGATGGCAGCATTCGCAGGTTTTCAAAGGCGGTTACCTCGCCATCTTTCACCACAACCCCAGGGATTTGAAGTTTTGCTAATCCTAGAAAGCTGATCTCCAAAGTATAAGTTCCTGGCGCTACCTCTAGTTCGAAGTTGCCGTCAAAATCAGTGAAGGAAATGGCACCTTGAGAAGGGATTTGCGCGTTTGCGTAAAACAGGGGTTCGCCTGTTTCGTCTTCGTAGACTGTGCCGCGAATGATTCCTGTCTGGGCAAAAGAGGTAATTGAAAAAGCTAGGGAGAGAAATAAAAATAGTTGCTTCATTATCCTGCGGTTAATCATCGTGCAAAAAGAATAAAAAGGCCCGAGACGAGTGTCTCGGGCCAATTAATCTTTGGTTAACTTTATGTTAACAGCCTAGGTTTAGAATGCGCCATTGAATGAAGCGTATGTCCAACTTAAGACAGTGGCATCAGCACCTACGGTAGGAGCGGTAGTTGAAGTAGCGAAGTCAGAAGGGTTCCAAGTCATTCCTGAACCACTTTTATCTAGGAAAACATCATCAATTGTTTTGCCCGCTGTATATCCACTTAGATCAATCTCGATTGCAGAGAAATTAAGTAGGCCATTGCTGTAGTTGTATGCACCACCTGTTTCATCAATTTCCCAGTCTCCTGCATCATCGAAGCCAGTGATGTAGATATTTTGAACAGTACCCATAGCGGAGTCACGGAAATCAGCGATTTCTGCAGTCATTCCGTATAAAGTTCCATTAGTTGCTGTAAATCCAGCGCCAGTGGTTCCTTCAGGGCCATCTACTTCCATACCGTGATCCGAATCCGGACCTGCAACGTATACAAAGTTGTCAATTGTACCAGAATATGCTTGGTCAATGTCGTAGGCATCATCTCCTTGTGCCCATACTACCAAATTCGAGGCATTTACCGATCCGCCGAAGAACTCAATCCCGTCGTCGATATTCGCAACAACTTCGATATGGCTAACAGTAGTCGCGGAACCAACCCCCGCTAGGGTAAGTCCGTTAATCTCGTTACCGTCACCAATCAATGTTCCGCCATGACGAATGCTGATGTACTCTAGAATTCCAGAATTGTCATTGGCATCTGTTCCCCCGTAAACCGCATACGCTTCGTTTGCAGGTAGTCCTTCAATTAACGCAGAAGCAGCATCTGCTGAAATCGGTGCATTTCCAAGAACAATCAATCCGCCCCATAGACCTGCATCAGTTTGGTCAAGATTGGTACCAGCTTGCTGTCCAACGGTAATATTATCAAGTACTGAGGTCATAATGATAGGGGCGCTTTCCGTCCCTTGGGCGTTTAGCATACCTCCTTGAGCAATAATCAACGTCGAAGCATTTGCACCATCACCTTCTTTACCTTTGATGATTGTACCCGGCTCGATGGTTAGTTCTACACCTGCAGGTACTACTACACGTCCATTCAATACATAGATGGAATCACCACTCCATGTTTCATTTCCAGCTAAAACACCAGCTTTGCTTACTTCTAATGGATTAAGGTTTGGATCAACTGGACCGCCACCGTTACCATCACATGCAGCTAAGAAAGAAGCAGCTGCGACTACAATCATTAATTTGTTGAATTTCATTTCTACGTCTTTTGTTTTGTTTTGACATCACAAATGAAGGACCATTATGT
>JAKMGS010000117.1 GCA_022424815.1 Schleiferiaceae bacterium
TGAGGTTTGGAATCATTTCAATTCGTGCTTTATTGCGCCACGGCCTGCAGCATAACGACACCTTTGTGAATGAATTGATCTGGCGTGATTTTTTCCAGATGGCGTTGTATAATTTTCCGGAAAGTAGAGAGAAGGCGATCAAGCCGAAATACGACCGCATTGTTTGGGAGAACAACGAAGATCATTTCAAGGCTTGGTGCAAGGGTAAAACGGGGTATCCCATTGTGGATGCAGGAATGCGTGAACTCAATGCCACAGGGCACATGCACAATCGCGTACGTATGATTGTTGCGAGTTTCTTGACCAAACACCTTTTAATCGATTGGAGATGGGGCGAGGCGTATTTCGCTCAGAAGCTATTGGACTTCGATCTCGCCAGCAATATCGGTGGGTGGCAATGGGCCAGTGGTAGTGGATTAGATGCAGCCCCTTATTTCAGAGTGTTCAATCCGACGTCTCAAATGGAGAAGTTTGATAAGGACCTGAGGTATATTAGGAAATGGGTGCCGGAATTGGACACACTTCTCTATCCTAAACCAATTGTGGAACACAAATGGGCTCGAGAACGTTGTCTAGAAAGGTTTAAGGAGGCGCTAGCCTAACTTATTTAACCGTTGAATATCCAAAGAGTTGCTTCTCTTTGATCACCGTATCCACGTATTTAGGTAGACATTCTTCCCATCCGTCTTCACCGCAACGAATCTTGTTGAGCACCTCGCGTGAGAAGATATTCGTGATACTTTCATCGTATTCTTCGATATCGAGAATGCGATTGTGGAAAATCAAATAATCAATAATAGGGCGGAACCTAGGGTGCACCTCTGCATCTTCCTTCCTTGTCACCTTTGAGGCGGCATCCTCTTGGAATGGATATACAAGGATCTTTAAGTCTTTAGAGAAAATACGGCCGAAGGCTTCGAGAATACCGCCTTGTAGATCGCGGTAATACTTTTCGTTGAAGAGTTCGCTTAAGTTGTTTACTCCCATAACGAGGCCTTGGCGTTTCTTGGAGAATCGGCCAAAGTAGTCGACGAGCTTATAATATTCCTGGTAGTTTGAAATCAATACCGTCTGTCCTAGGCTACATAGGATTTCTGCACGATCTAAGAAATCTTGCTCATCAATCTCTCCATCCGCCAAAAGGTTGTTCAAGGTGATTTCCCATAGCACTACGGTCTTATCTGGATTGACGCGTTTATCGCTAGCGAAAACCTCGTAACCGCGCTTTATCATATCCATGTTCACCTTAGTCACAGGACGGAACGAACCGCGCATCGCAAGGATGTGCTTCTTGTATAGTAGTTCGGCAGGGAGCAGGTTGTTTCCTTCTGGACCGAAAATCACTGCATCTGTGTAGCCGTTTTTGATGAGTTGAAGCGACATTAATCGGTTATCGACATCTTCGAAATCTGGTCCCGAGAAATTCACTAAATCAATCTCAATGGCCGCACCGTCAATATTGTCGTACAAGCTCTTCAAAAACTCCTTACAATCCTCATATGAATTGTAGGCGGCGTAAATGAGGTTGGTACCCAAGCGACCCACGGTTTCCTGTTGGTGCTTCGCCTCGTTTTCATGCAACCTGAAGTGAATGATGATATCATTCGTACCTTTATTTGGAGCTGTTTGGAAGCGAATGCCCATCCAGCCGTGACCCTTGAAGGTCTTGGTAAAGTTGATAGTGGCTACGGTATTGGCGTAGGCGAAGTAGGTTTTGTTTGGGTGATCGTTTCGATCAAGGCGCTTTTCGATGAGATTGTACTCATGCTTGAGCATCTTTCTCAATCTACTTTCGGTAACATAGCGACGATCTTCTTCGATGCCGTAGATGTCGTCCGAAAAGGCTTTGTCGTAGGCACTCATTGCCTTCGCAATGGTTCCTGAAGCGGCGCCCGCTCTAAAAAATTCACGAACTGTTTCTTGCCCAGCACCTATTTCTGCGAATGTCCCGTAGATATCCGAGTTTAGGTTAATTTTAAGTGCCTTTTGGGCGGTAGTAAGAATGACGCGGTCCTTCATACTTTGTCTGATAGGTAATTGATGTAACAAAAGTAAGGCTTCCACAGGTATCTCTGCAGAAGATTACTGGTTAATTCCGAGCAATAAATGGACCAAAACGGTGAATTGATTTTCTTAGGTACGGGAACCTCCCAAGGGGTGCCGGTTATTGGCTGTGAATGTGAAGTATGTCGCAGCAAAGACCTAAGAGACAAACGCTCTCGATCCTCGGTTCATTTCTCCTTTGATGGCATAGGTCTACAGATCGATACCGGGCCAGATTTTAGAGCACAGATGTTGCGTGAAGGGTTGCACCAAGTAAATGCTGTCCTGTTCACGCACGAGCATCAGGATCATATCGCAGGTCTCGACGATGTTCGCCCTATGATCTTCAGGACTAAAAAAGCCATGCCTTTATACGGCCAAGAGCGCGTGATTAACAGAATTAAGAAAGCCTTCCATTACGCCTTCGAGGAGCAACCTTACCCGGGTGCCCCAAAATTCGATGTGCACACTATAGATGAATTGGACACCCTTGATATTGAAGGCATTGCTGTTCAACCCGTCCCGGTATACCACGGTCAACTTCCCATTTTAGGCTACAGAATAGGGGACATGGCCTACATCACGGATGTAAAAACGGTACCGGAAGCCTCTCTTAAAAAACTGCAAGGTTTGAAAACGTTGGTATTTGACGCCTTACATCATTACCCGCATCAGAGTCATTGTACGCTGGAGGAGGCCGTGGAATGGGCGAAGAAAATAGGTGCCGAACATACCTACTTTATTCATCTAAGCCATCGCATGGGTACGCATGAACAAACTGAGGCTCAGCTGCCTGAAGGGATGCATATCGCGTACGATGGTCTTAGATTACCGGTGAAATTGGGTTAAAGTCCTAGGATTGCGCCTTTAACAACCACTGCTTTCACAGCATGTTTGGTTGTGCTTCCAATCATTGGATTATTGAACGCCTTGCTTGCAAAACCTGTCCAGTCTTGACCTTCTTGGGAAATTACTGTCAATTCCGCTACGGCACCTTCCTTGATACAAATCTCGGGCATGCCTAAGAGAGCACGTGGATTGGTGCTAAGTAATGCCTGAATACGCTCTGGAGAAAGTTCCAAAGCATCGAGTAAATGACAAATCGCACCTTCGAAGCCTGCCATTCCGAACGCTGCATTATCAAACTCGCATTGCTTTTGCTCAATATCCTTTGGTAGGTGATCTACGGTCAAACAATCTACAGTGCCATCAATTACCGCCTCGATTAGGGCTTGCTGATCTTCACTTGTACGTAATGGTGGGCTAACTTTAAAACTAGTATCGTAAGTGCTTACCGCTTGGTCTGTGTAGAGCAAGTGGTGTATGTTCACACTACAGGTCACATTGAGGCCCTTGGCTTTGGCTGCTCGTACCGCTTCAATACCTTCTTTTGTACTGATACTAGCGATATGAAGTGCCCCTTCGGTATATTCCAACAACTGCAGGTCACGTGAAATTCTAAGGTATTCGGACAGGGTGGGAGTGCCTTTGAGACCGACGAAAGTGCTGGTTTCGCCTTCATTCATTTTACCACCTGCGACTAAGTTCTCATCTTCAGGATGCACCATGATTCGGCCGAAAGAACGAGAATACAGCAGGGCTAATTTCAGTACGTTGGCATTGGTAATACCGTTTTTGTAATCCCCAAACATTGGGCTACCGTGCTGGTGCATGTCGAACATCTCACTTAACTCTTCGCCGGAACGTTCTTTGGTGGCTGTACCAATGGGGACTAAATGAATAGGGCTTTGGTCGCTCTTATTGGCTATGAATTCTACACCGGTTTTGTTATCGGCAAAAGGATGGCCATTAGAAACCACGCCTACAGCCGTGAATCCACCAACCGCAGCTGCCGCAGCACCGGAAAGTAAGGTTTCTGATTCTTCATTACCGGGCTCACCCAAATCACTATGAAGTTCTGCCATTCCTGGGTATACGGAAGCTCCGGCCGCATCCCAAACCTGGGCGGTATCCGATGTAAGTGAGCCAATAGCTGTAATGGTATCTCCTTCAATCAATACATCAATGGTTTGCAAGTGATACGGGCTGTTGATGTCAACGATGTGAGCGTTCTTGATAAGGAGCTGCATCTCAGAAAATTTTGACAAAAATAAGTGCTATTAATGCGAAAACCAATGCCAAAAGCAATCCAATTTGCATGGGGTCATTTAAAACTATACTCTTAGTACCAGTAATGGCCTGGGTTTGAAAGCCAACGATACGTTGATTTTGGAGATAATAATCTGGGCCTATTTCATTCTGAATATTCCATTCAATCCTTCGATCTCTCAATGTCCACATGTTCAAAGCCTTGTAATAGGGATGATCTAGGTCAAGTGGTGAAAAACCTTGCCGATAAACAATACCGTCATTATGCTTATAAAATCCAGCGATAGACCCCTCGTTACATTTCAGTAATGGCTCTAAATCTTGATCAATCAATAATGAATTTGATGGACTAGGCCAATCATAACGTAATGATGGTGCGATAAAAAAATCATTATAGAATGGTTTTTCAATAGCTGGCATAACACCACTAACATCTGATCGGTTAGCTTTTTGCGAAGATGGAAACACCAATACATTGTGAGAGGAATTCATCAAATCTTGAGGAATAAAATCAAATCCAACCAGAATCAATGTTTTGGGATCTTGAAGGGTAGTCCAAAGTTTCTTTGATGTGTACCGTATTAGGGTATCGCAACTAAAATTCTTCTTGTATCTGTCCAATTTTATTTCACTCGGTGGAGCAACCAACCACCTATCACGAGGCTTAGAAAGTGATAACATCGCACGGTTATCAGCCAATACACTATCCGCAAACATTGTCAAGGCATAGATAGAATCATATTGTAATGACTGAATAGGGATGGTCACCTCCGAAACATCCTCCCATTCTATTAACCTCTTTCCATTAAGCTCTAATTTCCATTCGGTTGGAATAATATTTCCACTTATTTGCACTGCGCCTCTTTCATTTCTAGATTTTACCATCCAAGAATTGGCGATTGAATCCCTAATTGGAGCTATTACACCATTGAAACCTGGTGGAATCTTTGCAAATGCCGGAGTAATTAAAATTACATTTGAATCCGCCTTTAACGGCATTATACTAGAAGGCCATTGCCTTAAGAGAGGATAGATATTAGTCTTTACTATTTTCTCAAATCTCGCGCCATCTCTGGTAGTGAGATTATACTTTCCCGGCGGTAGATTGTCTATGATGTCTTTTAGCCAGCTGCCTTGGTTCCATAATCCTGGATGATTATCTATTACTAATTCCTGAGTAGTCGTTTCAAAACTTGGACGACTCAAACCCAGAATTATAGAAAGTATGATTAAGGTTCTCAATGCGAGCACAATCATATCT